>CAZLTB010000014.1:0-21542 GCA_964562505.1 uncultured Candidatus Saccharibacteria bacterium | reverse complement strand
GATGTTCGCGAAGGCACTGGAGTGACTTAAACGTTATGTGCCATTTGTGGCACTACTTTTAATTTATGAATCCTTCCGCGGTCTTGCATCACACCTAAACAGCCACGTTAATTACACACTGTTGCCCACTATAGATAAGTTTTTATTCTTCGGACATTTGCCGACTAGACTGCTACAAAATGTCCTTTGGCATGGCGAAGTGCAGTGGTACGATTTTATTTTTTATCTAGCTTATATGCTGCATTTTGTATTACCTTTGGTGCTAGCTGTTTTTGTTTGGAAGATGCGAGAAAAAGAATATTGGCGCTATGTTACAACCTACGTTAGTGTTTCTTTTGCTGGCTTTTTGACGTTTTTGGCATTTCCTGCCGCACCTCCGTGGATGGCAAGCGATAGAGGAATTATCGAGCCAATCGTAAGGATATCCAGCAATGTCTGGTATGCTCTCGGAATCCATGATTTCCCAAGTGTCTACAACAAAATTTCACCTAATCCGGTTGCAGCCATGCCATCACTACACGCTGCTTATTCGTTGTTGTTTGCACTTTTCATTACCAAGCTATTTGATTCAAGGTGGCGCTGGTTGGCCTGGATATATCCCTTATTAATATGGGTGGGTACGGTTTATCAGGGTGAACATTACACCATAGACGTTATAGTCGGAGTGGTTTACGCACTGCTGGCCTACTGGTCGGCTCCTTATATTTTGAGCTATGCAAAAACCGCGTGGCGGCAGCTTAAAATGTGGTATCATAGGGATACTTTAAAAACATAAGAGAATATAAAGAGTGCGGGGAGAGAACTAGCTTGTTGATCCGCCGGCAACCTACGGGATTAACCTGTGCTGGTGCTCCATCTAGCCGCCGAAGCGGAAAGATATGTTTTGCCACAAATCCTTTCTTACCGCTCCGGGCAGAAGGGAATTTTTATTTTATGGGTAGATTGTTTACCTCAGAGTCAGTATGTGCTGGGCATCCGGATAAGATTTGTGATGCCATCAGCGATGCCTTGCTGGATGAAATTTTGCGTCAGGACCCGCATGGTCGTGCAGGTATTGAGACTGTAGCGGGCGCGAACCAGATTTGTTTGTTCGGTGAAATTAAAACAAAGGCTAAATTAGATAAAGAGGACATTGCGAGAAGCGTAGTGAAACGGCTTGGCTATACCGTTCCGGCTTGGGGTTTTTCGCAAGAATCCAGTTTCACTGATGATGTACATGAGCAATCGCCGGAAATCGCTATGGGTGTTGACCATGAAGGTGCTGGCGACCAAGGTATGATGTTCGGCTTTGCTGTGAACGAAACACCCGAGCTTATGCCGCTTCCAATTACTTTGGCTCATGCTTTAACGAGGCGTATTGATGAGGTTCGCGAAAAGAAAATCTTGGACTTTATTCGCCCGGATGGTAAGTCTCAGGTGACTGTCAAATATGAAGGTGACAAACCGGTTAGTGTTGAAAAAGTCGTAATAGCGGTTGCTCACGATGAAGATATTGACGCCAAAACAGTACACAAAAATGTTGTCGAAGAAATCATCAAGCCCGTTCTAGATACTTACAAATATTCCTTGCCGAAAGATTCCGATATTGTGATCAATGGTACGGGTCTCTGGCATATTCCGGGGCCTGAATCAGACGCTGGGCTTACTGGGCGCAAAATTGTGGTTGATGGCTATGGTGGTTACGCACGGGTTGGTGGTGGTGCATTTAGTGGTAAAGACCCGAGTAAAGTTGACCGTTCCGGCGCCTATGCTGCTCGCTTCATCGCCAAGAATATAGTGGCTGCTGGACTAGCCACAAAATGTGAGGTCGGACTGGCCTACGTGATAGGCCAGCCACAACCACTCATGCAAACCATTGATACTTTTGGAACTGGTACGGTTTCAGAAAAGGAACTATATGCATTTAAAGATAAGTTGATAGACACGTCAGTAAAGGGAATCATTGAAGCGCTTAATTTAAGGCGCCCAATCTACAGCAAGACTAGTGCATACGGCCACTTCGGCAAAAAAGATTTGCCTTGGGAGCAGCTCAAAATTTAGTTAATCGACCACACATTCCCATTAATTTTGTTACAATGATTGACGTGTTAAGCATTACCGACGAGCAATTTGATGCGGTTATTTCTGAAGTTATGGACGAGCTGCCTCAGGAATACATCAAAAGACTTAATAACGTAGCAATCGTCTATGAGGACGAGCCTACGCTCCAACAGCGCGAGAAACTCAAACTCCGCTGCGATCAGACTCTTTTTGGTTTGTATGAGGGTGTGCCGTTGACTCAGCGTGGAGCTGGCTACAATCTGGTTTTGCCTGACAAAATTACCATTTTCAAGCACCCTATACTTAGCCGATCTACGGATTATGCGGACTTCAAACGTCAGGTGAAACACACATTGTGGCATGAGATTGCTCATTACTATGGTTTGGATCACGACCGGATTCATAAGCTGGAGAACAAAACACGACCGGATTAGCGGAAATCTAATAGAACCATTTCAAAATACTCCTTATCATTTTGTGGTCATGAAAAGTTTGCAGCAGAAAGCGGCAAAAGATAAGCTTGCCGTCGCCTTCAAAGTTGCAGCCAGGGAAAATTTTGTCCTGCCGATAATGAAGGATCAGGCTTATCTCGATCAACCGCTGCCCATTAATGAATTTCAGACTATCAGCCAGCCGTCGACGGTCTATATGATGCTCGAATGGCTTGATCCAAAACCAGGCGATAGGACTCTTGACGTTGGATCTGGCTCAGGTTGGACCACCGCTTTGTTAGCACATTTAGTAGGACAAAAGGGCAGAGTTTATGCAGTGGAAAGAATACCGGAGCTGGTTGAATTCGGACACGACAATTGTGTGCGCCTTGGAGTAAAAAATGCTGAATTTTATGAAGCAGGTGAGAACTTGGGACTAACGCAATACGCGCCATATGACCGGATTCTGGTAAGCGCAAGCGCACCCAGTTTGCCTGAAAGTTTAGTCGAACAGCTCAAAATAGGCGGTAAGCTAGTCATACCGGTCAAGAATGATATCTTAGAAATCACCAGGACTTCAGTTGATGGCCATATGACAATTAAGCATCCCGGCTTTGTATTCGTGCCTCTCTTCTAGATACGGACTTTTCAAACGTTAGCGGTATAATGCTAACCAACAATGAGCACCAAACAAAAAAAACAGAAAAGGCTTTACGCTGCGCTACTACTTAGCTCGCTCGCAGTATTTGTTACCAGTGCTTTTTTTGCGTCCCATAAGGTTATATTGCCATGGGAAAAACACCTGCTACTGGACATATATAATCTGCCAACAAGTTGGCGCGGACTAGCGCTTATCATAACTCAGTTCGGAAGCGCGTGGATTCTAGTGTTCGTGGCCGTTGCTTTACTAGTTGGCCGTAAACGTGCCCAGCATTGGGGCCGAATGGTTGTCATTAATGGTGCGATTACATATGTTCTGGTTGAAGTTACAAAATATTGGGTGCATAGGCCGCGACCTGCGGAGTTGGTCAGCGGACTGGCGCAGCGTGACGTTTTTGTTAGAGGGCTTGGTTTTCCGTCTGGCCATACTGCGATGGCAACGGTTATTAGTTTGACACTGGTCCGATATTTACCGAAACGTTGGCGCTGGCTGCCGGTGCCCTGGATTGGTCTAGTGGCTCTGTCTCGAATCTATCTCGGAGTACATGCCCCACTTGATGTTGTAGGTGGTTTCGCGCTCGGCATGATTGTGATAAGTTCTGAACCTTTGCTCAGAGTCGAGTGACCAAAATCACAAATTAAGAGCCTTGAAAAAGATAGCCACCAGGCATAAGCTAAAAGAGGAAGTGTGAGGCTTCCACTGACCCTAGGCAAGCGCCTGGGGTCCTTTAATAATGAGACAAACCTAGGTTTTTCTCATCGCGCCGGCAAAATGAAATACATTTTGGCGGGCTGCTCTTTTCCTAAAGCAACTTACACCTTAACCAGTATTTAGAATTAGTAAGCCAAGTGCGCCAAGCATTGCCGCAATAATTTTGAACAGTAACCACTCTTTTTCTTTTAGTGCAAAATAAGCTCCAAGAACTACCAATACAGACATGAAGCTACTAAAGGCACTAACTAAAGAAGCATTTCCGCTGAGTTTAAGAGCACCCACAAAACAGAGGCCTTTAAATGTGTTAGAGAATCCGTAGCCTATTATAAATTTAGCGACTTTCTGATTCTTCAATAAGCCAAGGTTTTTGCGTTCTGGCCATGCGAGAATAGTCATCCAAAGCGTTTGTGCTCCCCATCCGTAAACTAAATATGCGCCAAAATCTATACGCGTTAACATGTAGCGCTCAAACGTTATTGCTAGGCCAAGCAAGCTTACACTTGCCAATGCAAAGGCAAGTCCGATAGCCTTACTTCTCGAGCGTCTCAATAGACTAGGTAGACTCACTAAAAACGTAGATGTAATAATAATTGTAGCTCCGAGCAGTTGCTGATTACTCAGGGTTTCATTTAAGAGCAGCCAAGCACTGCTGATTGTGATAATAGGAGTGAGATTGTTGATAATTGTATAAAGCCCAGCATCAACATCCTCATTGGCCCGATATGATAAAAGGTTGATAACAGGAAAGACTAGTTCACCCACAAGTAAAATGACCAAGTTTGCCAAGCCGATATGTAAGTTTGGATGCGAAAAGAAGGCTACAACAAGACCGACGGGGTACAAAACACCCAAAAAGAAGAACCAATTAACAAATCTATTATGTTCAGGAATTACTTGGGCCAGTTTGCGTCTTATTAAATATGCGGCAGTTCCCAACACCAAATAGCCTATGAGTAGCAGCTGCCAAGACATGAAGGCAATATAACACAACCGTTTATAAACGTTGGCAGGTTTGGCAGATGCCGCGGATTTCTAGCTGATGGTCGGTTGATTGAAATCTCTGTCTTTGGCTTAGAATGGCTATTTGTTTTTCAATGATCACATCCTCTTTTAACACAATAACTTTCCCGCAGTTTACACAGCTTAGGTGATGATGGTGGTGGCGAAAAACATCACTTAGCTCCAGTTTAGAGTGCCAACCTAGCTGAAGCCTATTTACAATACCCAACTCTTCGAATACTTTAATGTTTCTATATGTTGTAGCTGAGTCCTGGTGAGGGAGTAATGTTAACAGCTGTTCTATGGTCAGAGTATTTCTTTCTTGAAGCAACCTAAACAAGTCTAGCCGCGGCCTGGTAACAAAGTAGCCCTTTTTCTTGAGCAGTTTCTTAAGCCTGGTGATCTCTCGGTTCATTATTGCAATTTTACTTCAAATTGCGAATAATTTGCAATTTGTAGAAGTGCACAATAGTGTATTAGGTAGAGGAGAAAACAATTGGAACATCCCACACTATTGTTGGTGCTTGCTATTTCGCTGATTGGCGATGTAGCGGTTTTCTTATCGAGCACAGTGCTTTTAGCCCATAAAAAAACGGTCGCTTGGCTTGAGAAATACGCCACGCCATTTGCTGCCGGAGCACTTTTATCCGCGGCTTTCTTGGACTTCTTGCATGATGGCGCCGAGCATTACGAAGTGCTTACCATAATGATCGCTGCCCTATCTGGTTTGTTGTTTTTCTTCTTGCTGGAAGGTTGGCTGCATTGGTTTCACCACCATAGCAAAGAACCTTTCGAGGACACCCAAGCCCATGGTAAGAAAGGCGAGCCAATCGTAATACTAGTTACCACTGGTAACTGGCTGCATAATTTTATCGATGGCGCCGCAATAGCCGCAGCGTTTCTTATCAATGTGGGAGTGGGCATAACTACCACTATTGCTGTAGCATTCCACGAAATTCCTCGAGAAATGGCAGATTCAGGATACTTGCTGAAGCGGGGAATGAGCAGGGCGAAAGTAGTTGGGGTACATGGTGTGGCGATCATTGTAACTGCTATAGGAACAATCCTCTTCTACCAGACCGCAAGAGGTAATGAGGCGCTACTAGCGTGGCTAATCGGGTCGACCGCAGGATTCTTCATCTACGTGTCGGCCAGCGATATTATCCCAAGCATTAACGAATCACGAGAAGAGAGCAAGTTTATCGACTGGCAAGTTGGTCTGGTGCTTTTGGGTGCTTTAATGGTTGGTGCCGCAGTGCTGATCGCCCATCACTTTATCCCAGAGTAAATAGGTTACAATAAGATCATGCTTATAGCGGTGATTATATTAGGTGTGGCCTGCGTGTCACTATTAGTTATTGTGCTACGAAAGTCTAGCAGTCAAGACGATAGCAATAGTGCACTTTTGCTTAAGCAGGACTTGCTGGCAATTCAGGAACAAATGGCAAAATTACATGACGGGCTGTCGGGAAAGCTGACTGAAAGTCTAGGTAAAAGCCAGGCCAGCATGAGTAAGCAGCTCGACTCTAGCGCCAAACTTGTCAAAGATGTTACTGAACGGCTGACAAAGTTGGACGAAACAAATAAACGGGTAATAGACGTAGCCGATGAACTCAAGTCTCTTCAAAACGTCCTGCAAAATCCGAAACAACGCGGCGTGCTGGGTGAGTATTATCTGGAGCAGATCCTAAAGAACATGTTGCCTCCTGGCGCCTTCCAGCTGCAATACAAACTTTCGGAGGGCTTAGTTGTCGATGCAGTCATTAAGCTAGATGATAAGTTGTTACCAATTGATAGCAAATTTAGCCTTGAGAACTACAACCGACTTGTCGAAGCCAAGTCATCCGAGCGGCCGGCATTGGAAAGAGCATTTAAGGAAGATCTGAAGAAGCGGATTGATGAAACGTCCAAATACATTCGCCAAGACCTCGGGACGCTTGATCAAGCGCTGATGTTTATCCCGAGCGAGGCAATTTATTATGATCTGTTAGCAAATAAAGTTGGACTAAGCGGTGTCAGTGGGCGCGACCTCATGCAATACGCTGCAGTAGATAAGAAAGTTACCATTGTCGGGCCCAGTACGCTGTCGGCGATGCTGCAGATTATTGTACAGGGACTCCGTTCACTCGAGATCCATAAAGATACTGAAAAAATTCGTAAAAATATTGAGCAGCTCGGCAAACATCTTACGGCCTACGATGGCTACATGCGAAAACTTGGCAGTAGTCTGGGCACAACCGTCGGGCATTTCAATACAGCTCACAAGGAACTGGGCAAAGTTGATAAAGACATCGTCAAAATCGCTGACACCAGCCCAGGTGTCGAACCACTGCTGATAGATAAACCATCAGACGACGAAGACGCAGAATAACTTATTTGTTTTTAAGTAAATCTATTGTGAGAGCCGCGGTCCATGAGAAGTTTGGGGAACCTGCTGGCTCGCCATCAAGCGGACTGAAGTATTCATAGCAACCCGATCTTTCAACCATCTCCAGTGTTGTTTCCGTTAGTGCGGCCGCGTGGTCGTGGAAACCGTAACGGTTCAATCCGTCTATAATCAACCAATTAGTGTTAACCCAACTCGGACCTTGCCAGTAAGACAAGGGATGAAACCACTCACTGTTAAGCGGAGCGCTTGGCACAGGATATGGTGCCCCGAATTGATGTTCGTCCTCCAGTAATCTGACTAGCTGTTTGGCTCGCTCATGGCTGATTCCACCGCTATAAAGTGGCAAAAGCGCGCCGATGCTAGGCACTTTGAGTAGTCGATGCGTAACAAACTCGCGTGAATAATATTGATTGGAATACGGGTCCCAAAGTTGCTCAAAAGCTTCCTCGGTCTTTTTCATAGATTCCAAAAGTTCTTCCGGAACTTGCTTACGAATGGTTTTAGCGATTTCGAGCAAGTGTTGGTTGGCCCGTATGAAAATAGCGTTGAAGTTAACGTCTTCAATTGCAAACAAAGAGTGAGCTAGGATTTTTTTGATGTCATAGCCCTTGCGCCTGAGCCGTCGCTGTGTGCTGTAAAGTGCCAACGCGTCAATTATTTTCAAACGCTGGCCGGAAGGGACATATAAGGCGTCTCGCCTGAAAAAGTTGAATATAAAATCCAGATGAGTTCTTTTGGTAATCCGGATCCAAGTGGCCAGTTGATGTTCGTGCAGCTCTTGCATCCAAGGCGGCGTGTTATCAAGGCCAGTTTCCCAGGGATGAATCTGCAGCACTAGACCTTCACTGTGGGGGTCACGCTCAGCATAGAGCCAGGTATGGTAGGCCAAAAGTGCAGGGAAGACTTTCTGGTACCACGTCCTGCGCTCAGGCCTTTTCATTTTGGCGCCAACTTGCACAATGGCTTCGGCGAGCATGGGTGGCTGAGTAATTCCGCTGGTATGAACGCCATCGGGCGCGAAAGGGTTAATCCAGCTGCGCCAAATATTTCCATCCCGCGAAAAACGTTGGGTATTCAGGATCATGTTAGGTAACATGCCATTTGCCCACTGGCCTTTTAACAAGCTCATTATTTCAACCTCGGCGCGCTGTACATCCAGATGTCTTAGGCCGATTGAAATGAAACAACTATCCCATAGCCACTGATGCGGATAAAGTCCACCTGCTGGAACGGTATGTGTGCCATGGTCGTTAGCCTCTAGTACAGCCTTAGCCCGCTCGAGTAAATCCGGCTGTTCTTCCATGCGGCTAGTATAACTTAAAATTACGTATTGCTCATGCTTGCAAAACTCCAGAATTAACCGGATGATAAATATTCAAGGAAAGAAATGGCTGAATTTCAAGGACGAATCGGACATCTAGAGAACATCGAGTCGCCATGGGCTAATGCAGGTGGTGTTGCTAAATCTGTTGAAGAAGTTGAGAGTATGGCTAAGACGGGCGTAGGATGGATTGAGGCCGGTTCATTCACCCTAGAAGAAAGGCCCGACTACACTCTGTTGGGCGAAAAAACCTACGATCATAATCCGGAAACCGGTGAGACCCATAATGGCATTCGCATGTCGAACGAAGGTATAGACGTGGTTGAACCTCAGATTCCTGAAATGATCAGAATAGCTCACGCTTACAATAAAAAACTGTTGGTCAATGTTGCGCCTGTCTCAGTGGCACCAGTCACAGAATCTATAGAGTTGGTTAGCCGAGCATACAGAGCGGGTGCAGACGGAGTACTACTGAATGCCGGTTGTCCCACAGTTGTTTCGACTGACGGCAGACAGCATGAAATTTTGAGCCAGAACCACAAAGCCCTGGAGCAAGTTCTTAATGAATTACGAAGATTACAAAAACCTATAATGTTACGAATATCTCCGCAGGAGACATTCAACAAAATGAACAAAGTTTGCGGTATCATACACAGATCGGGAATTGTGAGTGCTCTATTTGTGCCTAATAGTTGGCAAGTTCCATCCCCATTAGATGAAGAAGGTGTGCCTATTATAGATTCGCCAGGCTTAGTGGGTAAGAGCGGTCCAGCTATGGCAGGAGAGTCATTGACACAAACCGCTTGGGCTACCGGGTCCCTTAGGAATAGTAAAATTGATGTTATCAGATCAAGCGGCATCATGAATGCCAAAGAACTAAACCGCAGCTTTAACGTTGATGCTGTTGCGGCCGCAGGAACGACATTTTACTATGAATCCAAAAATGGCTGGCAAGAAGATACTGGTTACTTGCTATCGAACCTCGCTGATCTGGCCGCTAACGATAATTGGTGAAGTTGGTTGGGAAGTCGAAGTCCTGGGCTTTGAGTAGTTGCATGACGGCTTGAAGGTCGTCTTTACTAGAGCTCATAACCCGAACTACGTCACCCTGGATTTGAGTTTTAACTTTTGGAAATTTGTCGCGGATTAGATTGGTAATTTTCTTGGCTTTATCCTGATCTAGACCATGTTTGAACAACACTTCTTTGGTAGTTTTTAGATTACTTGTAACTGGTTCTTTAGATATGTCGAGAACCTTCTGGCTTTGTCCACGGCTGGCCAATTTCTTACGGACAATATCTAAAATGGCGTCAATTTGCCAATCACTATTGCCAGTAACTTTTAGCCCTATTTTGTCGTTATCTAACCATTCAAGCTGGGCTGGCGTACCCTTGAAATCATATCGATTTGTAATCTCACGTTGAGCTTGGTCGAAGACATTGTTCATCTCGGCCTTGTCGTATTCGCTGACCACATCAAAAGAAAATTGCGCCATATCTGTATTATACTTGTAATAATGAGCTACCAGAACAAAAGGATTGCTGAAGTTGCTGCAACTTTGAATAAACGACTAAAAGAGCTTAAAGACAAAGCCGATATCTTAAAGGCAATTGAACTTAAAGCACTTTACGACGAGCTTAAATTACTAAAACCTGAGGATCGGGCTGCTTTCGGCAAAGAAGTTAATAAACTGAGAGCCGAACTTGAAAAACTCGTAGCTCAATATGGCAATAAGGCTGAAGAACTCGAGCCAATTGATGTCACTGCTCCGTTTGACACTAACACTCCTGCCGAAAAACGACCACGACTGCTGAACAGCGAGATTGGCAGCAAGCATCCACTGATGACTGAACTAGAGAACATACTCGATATTTTTTATCGTATAGGCTTCAGCGTTGTTGAATCGCGCGAGATTGACGATGACTACCACATGTTCACTAGTCTAAATTTCCCAGAAGGTCATCCGGCTCGCGATGACTACGACACATTCATTACGGCCGAAGGTTTAATCGCCCCAGCGCACACCAGCACCATGCAAAACCGGGTGCTCAAGGCTAATAAGAGCAATTTAGAGAATGGTAATGATATTCGAGTCGTCATACCGGGCCGCGTGTTCCGCAATGAAGACCTTGATTCCACCCACGAACATACTTTCTATCAACTGGAAGGTGTGTATGTTGGCAAAGGCATCCATGCTGGCCATTTGATGGCTACACTAAAAACTTTTCTCGAAGAATACTATAAGCAGGAATTGAGGATAAAGACCCAGCCCTTTTATTTTCCATTTACTGAACCAAGCTTTGAGTTTGCCATTGAGCGGCCTAAGGAACTTCGCAAAGGCACAGGAACAGCCGATGACGAATGGCTGGAGCTATTGGGCTGCGGCATGATCCACCCAAATGTGCTCAAAATGGCTGGCATTGATCCAGATATTTACACGGGCTTTGCTTGGGGCGGCGGTATTGATCGCCTTGTACTTATGAAATACGGCATTGAAGATATTCGTCACTTTGAATCCGGTAAGCTTGAATTCCTGAGGCAGTTCGTATGAAGGTGAGCGTTAACTGGGTCAAAGAATACACTGACGTGAAATTATCGATCGACGAACTTGTTGAGAAAATTGGGGCGCAGCTTGGTGCAGTTGAAGAAGTTATTGACCTCGGCAAAAAATATCAGGGAATTGTTGTTGCCAAAGTCGTTTCATGCGAAAAACACACTGATGCCGATAAATTAAGCATTTGCAAAATAGATGATGGAGGCAAAGTAAAAGGCGTAAAACGGGATACAAAAGGCTTGGTGCAAGTCGTTTGCGGAGCGCCCAACGTCAAAGCAGGCATGCTGGTGGCCTGGCTACCGCCCGGAACAACGGTCCCTGCCACTTTCGATAAAGAACCATTCAAGCTAGAAGCCCGCGAAATTCGCGGTCAAATGAGTTACGGCATGTTGGCAAGCGCCAGTGAGCTCGAAATCAGTGATGATCACTCGGGAATTTTAGAGATTGATAATCCTGGCTTAATGGAGCACAAAGATCCCGCTATCGACATAAACGATCATGTAGCTGCCGTCCAAAATATTATTTTTAAGACTAGGCATAAGCCAGGTGATGACTTTGCCAAAGCTTTTGGGCTTGACGATTACATCATTGATATTGAAAACAAAATGTTCACTCATAGGCCAGACCTATTCGGTATTTTGGGTGTAGCACGCGAGATTGCCGGTATCACAAATCACAAATTCACATCGCCCAAGTGGTATTCGGGTGATAAAGTTTCCAGCGAGCACAACACAGGCGAGCATTTATTAAAGATCCATAACAAACTACCAAAGCTGGTGCCTAGATTCATGGCACGCATTGTTGAAAACGTTTCGGTCGTGCCATCTTCCTTGTATCTCCAGACTCTGTTGGCCCGGGTAGGAATTCGGCCAATTAATAACGTAGTCGATGTTACGAACTACATTATGTATCTAACTGGCCAGCCAATGCATGCCTATGACTACGACAAAGTCAAAGCGCTCGATTCGAACGCTAGACATGCCACTATAACTGTTCGCCATCCCGAGAAAGGCGAGAAACTGAAGCTTCTGAATGGTAAAACGTTAGAACCAAGACCTGAAGATATTATGATAGCCAGTGCCACAAAGCTGATTGGCATTGGCGGTGTGATGGGTGGAACAGATACAGAAGTTGATGAGAACACTGAAAATATTATCCTTGAATCTGCTAATTTCAACATGTATTCAATTCGAAAAACTGCTATGGGGCACGGCTTATTTACGGACGCCGTAACTCGCTTTACAAAGGGGCAATCACCGCTTCAAAACGACCGCGCTCTGGCTTGGGCAGTCGATAATATTGTTCACGAGACTGGCGGTATACCAGCGAGGAGCACCTATGATGCTCACAAGCAACTTCCCAAACCTAATTCAGTTCGAGTTTCGCCGACGTTTATTAATGATAGGTTGGGTTTGTCGCTTTCAGCAAAGAAAATAACGGAACTTTTAGAAAACGTTGAATTCAAAATTATTCAATCAGCCGGTAAGCAATTAGCAATTTCGCCTCCTTTTTGGCGCACCGATATTGAGATACCAGAGGACATTGTCGAAGAAGTCGGACGGCTATATGGCTACGATCACTTGCCCTTAGAGCTACCAAGGCGATCGATTAAGCCAACCAAGCGTAATGAAATGCTAGACTTTAAGACAAAAATTCGCGACGTTTTATCTAAAGCTGGAGCTAACGAAATTTTGACATACAGTTTTGTTCATGGAGATTTAATAGACACGGCCGGACAAGACCGAAAAAAAGCTTACCGGCTATCTAATGCCCTAAGTCCCGATCTTCAATACTATCGATTAAGTTTGACGCCCAGTCTGCTCGAAAAGGTTCATCCGAACATTAAGGCCAGCTTTGATGAATTTGCGATTTTTGAAATAGGCAAAGCACATAACAAGGATGCCAGTAAAGATGGCAAAGAAGCTGTGCCAAAAGAATTTGAAAATTTGGCGTTAGTAGTGGCTTCCAATGACAAAACGGACGACGAAAGTGGCAGCCCCTACTTCAGGGCGCGCCATTACCTCGATTATTTGGCAAAAGAAATGGGAGCTGAACTAACATACGAAGTGTTCGAAAAAGAACCAGACTACCTAGCGGCCAAGCCTTTTGACTACAAGCGCTCAGCTAGAGTTCATATAAAGGATGGCGAAAAACTAATAATTGGCATAGTTGGAGAGTTTAAGAGTGAGGTGAAGCGATCCTTGAAGTTGCCGAGTCAGGTGGCGGGTTTTGAAATTGGCCTAACCGAGCAAATGCAAAAACCGCGGCACTATCGACCGATTTCTCGCTTTCCTAAAGTCCAGCAGGACATCTCACTCAAAGTTCTAGCCAAACTTAGTTATGGAGAACTTTTTGATTTTGTTAAAGAAAGTCTAGATGCACCCAACAATACTCTTGTGGAGTGGATACCCCTAGACATCTACCAATCCAAAGACGACAAAATCCATAAACACGTTACATTTAGAATGTCCATTGTCTCATATGAGCGAACAATGACGGACCAAGAAGTCAACAAACTACTTGATGAAATTGCCGCCAACGCCCATGAAAAATTTGGTGCTGAAAGGATCTAAGGATGAGATGGCTAAAACAAGTTATTAGCGCTCTAGCCCTATCTTTATTAATTGTTTTCTCTTTGCCGATTGCAGCCCATGCCAGCGTTAACGACTTCGTCATAACAGACTTTAGCGCTGATTACACCTTGACCAAAGATGATAGGCAGGGACAGCTACACATAATTGAGCACCTAAAAGTTAACTACAGTGATTTTAACCACGGAATACTACGAGCGATACCCGAAACATATAAAAATCACTCGGTTCACATACATATAAATAAAGTGAGTTCTGACAGTGGTGCCCCAAGTAGCTATACTACCTACTCCCAAAACGACAACCTTGTGCTAAAAATTGGTGATCCCAACAGGACAGTCACCGGAGAACAATCTTACATGATCGATTACACCGTTCAGAATGTGGTGACTTTTTACGGCGATCATGACGAACTTTACTGGGATATTAATGGCGACCAATGGGGTCAGCCATTCGAAAAAGTAAATGCCACATTTCATATGCCAAATGGGCTTAACGTTAATCAACAGAAGTGTTTTAGTGGTATCTTCGGCAAAACCGACCAGGCTTGCACAATTAATAAAAGCGGTAATGACATACAGGCTGAGACCACTGCGGAGTTGCGTCCTTTTGAAACATTGACTGTTGTTATGGCTTTTCCGAAAGGATATTTCATTGCACCAACAGCGGCTGACTTTTGGCGAGATTATTATGCTGAGTTTCTGGCCGTTGTTTTACCCCCTCTGCTAATAGGCGGTTTGGTTTTTGGTATTTGGATAAAGCGTGGTCGCGACCCTAAAGGCAGGGGCGTGATTATTCCTGAATACGATGCGCCAGATAATTTAAAACCCATAGAAGTTGGAGCTGTGGCTGACTTCAGAGTAGATAATCGTGATATTTCAGCTACCATAATTGACTTAGCGGTTCGTGGCTACTTAAAAATAATTGAACAGAGAAAAGATCGCAAAATCCTAAAAGACAAGGTTGACTATATTCTTGAACTCCAGGGCAAAGATGTGACTGACCTAAGCGATATAGAGAAGAATCTACTAGATGGTTTATTTATCGATTTTGATGTACTGAAGGCGGGTGGAGTCGGAAGTTTACCAACGCGGGGCACACAAGTAACTCTTAACCAGCTCAAGAACAAGTTTTATAAGACGGCTAAAAACCTGCAAGATGACGTCAGCACTGGCCTGACTACACGCGGTTATTTCAGGAAGAACCCGCTAACTGCTGGCAAGACGTTAGTTACGCTAGGCTTTTTTGCCTTTGCCGGTGTCTACGTTATTGGTGACTTTGTGAGTCCTTACCTAGCGTTTGGAGTCGCACTAACCATTCCATTGATGTTTATTTTCGGCAGGTTAATGCCGAGTCGAACGGAGCTGGGTGTGGCCGCCAAAGAACACGCACTTGGACTGAAGCTTTATCTGGAGACCGCCGAGAAAGATCGACTTGCTATGCTCCAGAGTCCCGATTCACCATATGCCAAGAAAACATCCGAACCTGTTAAAACTGTAGAGCTATTTGAAAAATTATTGCCGTATGCCATTGTGCTCGGCGTTGAAAATCAATGGGCTAAGCAGTTTCAGGATATTTACAAAACGCCACCTGATTGGTATGGCGGTAACTGGACAACCTTCAACGCAATTTATTTGACTTCTAGCTTAAGTAACTCAGTTAGTGCTATGGCCACTAATTTTGCTCCACCTCAGAGTTCTGGTGGTAGTGGCTTTTCTGGCGGGGGTGGCTTTTCCGGCGGAGGCGGCGGAGGCGGCGGAGGCGGCGGCTGGTAGCTCCGAAACCACTGGCGTTAGAACAATCTAGACGCTATACTAGCTTTTGAAAATAAGGAGGGTTTTGATGGCGAAAATGCACCAGCGTGTCTTTGCTTTAGTCTTTGCCGTACTGTTTCTCGCCACAGCTGTGGCTGGTGGGGCGGTTGTGGTTTGGCAGATCAAAAAGGACAATGACGCAGCCAAAACTACCAATCAGCAAACTGAGCAATCAAAGGAGGCAAAATTGCAAGGCACACCACTTCAAGGCTTTACACCGGTTAATAAAGTCGAAAAGGTACAAGTCATAGATCTCAAAACTGGGACCGGAGACGAGGTCAAGGCTGGGGCCACAGTAACCGCTCACTACACCGGGGCTACCGCCAAAGACGGCATTATTTTCCAGAGTTCTCATGACACTGGTCAGCCAGCTGAATTTCCACTAAGTAACGTTATTCCCGGATGGCAACAAGGCGTACCTGGCATGAAAGCTGGCGGTGTCAGGAGACTGCTTATTCCTGCAGCTTTGGCTTACGCTGCAACTCCTCCGCAAGGTTCTGGCATTCCGCCGAATGCGGATTTGGTGTTTGATATCGAGTTAATTAGCGTCAAAAATCAGTAATTTTAACAATATATCGACTAACACCTTAAATGAGTGTTATAACCACAACATATAGGGTATTGCATAAGTATACTAGCGCTATATAATAGGTAAAGCATAAGTAAAAAAATCAAAGAAAAGAGGGTCAATAATGGTCAAAAACATTACTATTTTCACCACCAACACCTGCGCTTATTGCGGCATGGTGAAGAGATGGTTGCAGGCTAAAGGCTACAACTATGAGGAAGTAAACCTTGACCAACACCCTGATCGCCAAAAAGAAGCGTTTGAAGTCAGTGGCGCGTTGTCTGTGCCAGTTACGGTTGTGACTAAGCAAGATGATAGTAAGTCGGTTGTTATTGGCTATAACTTAGCCCAACTCGCACCCGCAATTTCCTAACTCTTGCATCGCGTCGGCCTGCTTCTGGCAAAGCCAGAACTCTGCCGACACTCTTGGCACATTACGGTGTCAGCAGCTCTGGTGCTCCCTCGCCGTATTACTTATACGTTTCGGTACGCTCCTCGCTGCTTCCTTGTACTGCATCCAAGTGCAAAAGTTAGGTATACTGTAACGAGTTTGATAGGAACATATGGCTGAGAAGGAAATACATGACATTGTGATGGTGGGAGCTGGTCCGGCTGCCCTAGCTGCTGCTATTTATACGACCCGTGAGGACATTGACACAGTTCTACTAGAAAAGGGTGTCATTGGTGGTTTGGCGGCTGTGACGGATTGGGTGGATAACTATCCCGGCTTTCCAAAAGGCATTGCTGGACTTGAGCTAGCTGATGGTTTGAGAGAGCAAGCTGAAAGATTCGGCTCTGATATAAGGCCTACTGAAGTCATAAAGATAATTGATGAGGGCAAGCTAAAGAAAATTGTAACGATCGATGGCGAAATATATGCAAAAGCCATACTGATTGCCACAGGCAGTGATTATAAAAAATTAGATATTCCAGGTGAGAAGGAATTTTATGCCCGGGGCGTGCACTACTGTGCAACCTGTGACGGAGCGTTTTATCGCGACAAGCGATTGGTGGTTGTCGGAGGTGGCAATTCTGCAGTTCAGGAATCTATATTTTTGACCAGGTTCGCAACTCATATTGATGTATTGGTCCGCAAAGATAAATTCCGAGCTTCAGAAATCCTTCAACAGGAGCTTGAAAAGCACAAAGATAAAATCACCGTCCATTTCAATACCACAACTGACGAAATTTTTGGTCCCGATAAATTTGTTACAACCGTGAAAGGCACTGACACAACAACTGGCAAAAAGGTTGAATTTAAAACGGACGGCGTATTTATCTTCGTCGGATTGTTACCAAATACTCAATTTCTGACTGGCAGTGCCATAGAGCTTGACGATATCGGCATGATAAAAACGAATAGTATTCTAGAAACCTCAGTGCCGGGTATTTTTGCGGCCGGCGATGTCCGTTCTGGCGCTACAATGCAAATTGCTAGTGCGGCTGGTGAGGGCGCTACGGCGGCGCTAATGATGCGCAAATATTTAGAGAACCAAAGCCATAATGTTATGACTCATTCAGTGCCCGCAACATCTAGAATGTAAGATATTTGGTTTACAAACCTTAGTTTTTTGTGTAAAGCTCTTAAGCATGGAGGACTTTCGAGGCATTAGCATGTACCGTGTCTGTCTTATGCACGCTCGTGCAGACCGGGTACTTAGGCTTTTAGTCGCGAACCGTCTTGAGGAATTTGACTTAACTATGATGGAGTGGCTGCTGCTAGCTACTGTATGCACCGCTCCGCGCGAAGGCATGACAATGACTGCAGTCGCTGAAGCTTTGGACGTAACTTTGCCGCAGGTTACGGCTTTAGCTAATAGTTTAGTTAAGACGAAGCTTGTTAAGCAGAGGGTTAGTAGCAAGGATCGACGTAGCCGTTATTTGATAGCTACAATAACCGGCAAACGATTAATTGCCAGAGTTGAAGAATCGGTTAACCAATCTGAGGAAGACTGGTTTAAGGATATTCCCCACGATAAATTACTCAATTATATAGACACAGTTGAACAGTTAGCTAATCTGCCGACCGACAAACAAAACTAGATCTGCTAAATCTAAATAGGCGCATAACCAGGGAAGTAGTCGGTGACAAGTTTATCCTTGGCTATGCCTAGTGGGGGAAGTTGTTTGAAGAAATCTTCAATCATAGGCTCAGGACCAGAGATGTATACAAATGCCGCCGGACTATCGTTATATATCTCAGCGATTCGCATTGCACTGAGCTGACCTGTTCCTCCCTGCCAATTCGGTCCAGGTTCTTTAACTATTGGAGTAAAGTTTAAGCCGTGACTTTCAAACAGATCACGCCAGGCTAGTTCATCGGATTTGTTAACAGCATGTATGAGCTGGATCTGACGCTGTTCGTCCGTATCCTTTAGCCATTTAATCATGCTGTGCATGGGAGTTATGCCCATACCTGCCGCCGCGAAGAGCAAGGGTAGTTTTATATCTTTAGGCAACACGAAATCGCCCATTGGATCGGCCAGGTTGAGCTTTGTTCCCGGCTTAAGAGCAGCGAGCATGCGCTTAAAACTGCTACCGTTTTCGGCTGCAAACTTTGTAGTAATGCTAACCATTGGATCAGTGGGCGAAGACGATAGTGTGAACCAGCGCTTGTCACCTCGCTCATCCGTGTCTGGGTGAGGCAGATGGATTTGGGTGAACTGCCCTGCAATATATCGGACCGGCTTGTCTGGCTTGAACCAGAAGGTCCGGATGCGATGTGCTACTTCTTCACTATGGTCGAATACTACTTTCATAAGGACCAGTTTAGTTTAGGGGCTTACTACGTCTTAAGCCGTAATTTTTCGTACTTTTGCGAAGCCTAAGCCACGGATGTTTAATAAACCATTCAGGGTGGTCGGTGCAAATAGCTGCTTCGGGATACAAAAGTGCAATCGCCTTGCCGATTAAGCGGCTGTTGACCGTATAGACGAAAAGCGAGAGTTGACGTCGTCGTATCATCAAATAGGTCAGGGGATTTAGCAACCAGAAGTTCAGGCCAACTCCGTCCAATTTACGCTGAGTGGCAAAATGGATGATATCAAAAGGCTTAGTGCGCTCCAGTCCAACCAACTTTATGTTCAGGTTCTGCGATCTGAGATATGTAAGTTCATTCAGCTTGAATGAAGCAACTGTTATGTCGCGGTTTGAGAATTTTTTCAAGACTTTTGACAGCTCTTCTGAGCAACTGGCTTGCTTAACGTCAATAATCACTGGAATTTTACCAGTCATTTTGAGCGCTTCTTCTAACGTCGGAACTCTGGATTGGCCATCGTTAAGTACTATTTTCTGAAGTTCTTTAAAACTAAGAGCTGTTACTTTCGCGTTGTTATCACTTATGCGGCTTAGGTCAGCATCATGACAGAGTACCAAAACGCCGTCTTTAGTTTTGCGTATGTCGAATTCAATAGCATCAACGCCCAGCAAACGCGCCAGCTCCAGGCTCGGCAGAGTATTTTCCAGGGCTAGGCCGGATACACCTCGGTGTCCTATAATTTTCATAGTAAGCTTATTTACAGTGTACAATACTAAAGAATAAGGAGAAACAATGGCTGATGTAAGTTATGGCAGCAAGGCCCCAGGCGTAGTCAATTTGGTTATTGAGATCCAAAGAGGCAGCGTTAATAAATACGAGATGGATAAGGATACCGGCTCCTTGACGCTAGATAGAGTCAACGGTACGGCCTTGGGATACCCAGAAGATTACGGTTATGTTCCGGATACACTTTGTGAAGACGGCGATCCCCTAGACGGACTATTGGTGATTTATGAATCAGTTCTACCCAGTATTGTTGTCCCGGCGCGACCAATCGGCGTACTTTATATGGTTGACGATGGTGAAAACGACGAAAAACTAATCTGCGTGCCTGCTGATGATGTCACCAAAGCTCACGTTAAGTCTGTCGAGGACCTAGGGCCGAACTTCAAGCAGATGTTAGAGCACTTTTACTCTCATTATAAAGACTGGAAAAATGGCTGGAAGGGTGTTGATGTTCACTTTAACGGTTGGGGAGATGCCGAAGCTGCTAAAAAAGTTATTGAAGATTCGATCACTCGCGCCAAAGGCAAATAAAATATGAAAACCCGTGTGATACAAAAAGCGGTATTGCTAAATGCCCAGAAAGAAATGTTAATGTTGCGTCGAAGTAAGACCGATATACGTCGGCCTTTGCAGTGGGATTTACCGGGTGGTTTTCGTGAGGAAGGCGAAGAACTTATAGCTGGCGTACAGCGTGAAATAGAAGAAGAAACTGGCTTAAACGTCAGTGATTTAAAACCTTTATATTCACAGACTGAAATTCGAACATGGAAATCTGATAAGGGCGAGCATACAGAAAACGTAGTGTATATTATTTACGCTGGACCAAGTGACTCAAAGGACGTAGAGCTTAGTTACGAGCATGATGAGTACCAGTGGAAGACCATAAATGAAGCTGTCAAAGAATTTGAGTATAAAACCCAAAGAGACATTCTAAAATACATTATTGAGCACCAACTTCTTAGTTAACCCTTGCGCTCTTTGTACCCGCGCTTATACAATAGCTGTAATGCTTAGAAATCTAATCTAAAGGGTAGGCGCATGAAAACTCGGGTGGCGATTAATGGATTTGGCCGGATTGGACGAAATGCTTTCAAGGTAGCATTTGATCGCGATGACGTAGAAATTGTGGCAATCAATGATTTAACTGATACTAAGACCCTAGCTCACTTGTTAAAACACGATAGCAATTACGGTACTTATCAGCATGACGTAGGCTTTGACGAAACGAGTATTAAGGTAAATGGCAAACATATCAAAGTTCTGGCCGAGAAAGAACCTTCTGCTCTACCTTGGGCAGAAAACAAAATCGATGTAGTTATCGAATCAACCGGTTTTTTTGTAGATCCATCTAAGGCTAAGGCCCACATTGATGCCGGGGCTAAAAAAGTAGTTATTTCGGCTCCTGCTAAAGGCGAAGGGGCAACGACGATAGTACTCGGAGTAAACGAAGACAAGCTTGAAGGGGCTGGAGATGTAATCAGCAATGCTTCATGTACGACGAACTGTATTACGCCTGTGGCCGCTGTAATGGAGAGCAATTTTGGAATTGACAAAGCGATGATGACCACCGTCCATAGCTACACGGCTAGCCAAAAGCTGCAAGATGCTCCCGCTAAGGATCTTCGTGAGGCCAGGAATGCTGCTGAGAACATTGTGCCGACCACAACCGGAGCATCAATTGCCGCCGCTAAAGCCTTGCCTTCACTTGAAGGAATTTTTGGTGGTATGTCAATACGCGTGCCGACTCCTGTAGTTTCACTCAGTGATTTTGTAATTATTACAAAGCGCGATGTAACTGTCGACGAGGTCAATGCAACTTTTAAAAAAGCTGCTAAAGAACCTTATTTCCAGGGCATCCTGGAAGTGACCGAAGAAGAACTGGTCAGCAGCGACTTTATTGGCAACAGTCATTCGGC
>CAZLTB010000013.1:0-21876 GCA_964562505.1 uncultured Candidatus Saccharibacteria bacterium | reverse complement strand
ACCCACGACCCGCTGTTTACAAAACAGCCGCTCTAGCCACTGAGCTACGTCGGCATTAACACCGCTGAAGTTTACCAAAACAGGGGTTAAATAACAACCCGACGGGATCTAAGAACTCGCTTCGGTTTTGGGCTGGCGGAATTCGTCAGCTTTTGTAACCTATCGCTTAGGAGGTCAGCTTCAGCTTGCATACCAGCTCCTTGGTAGGCTTTGATGAGCAAATTAAAACTTTCTTGATTCGGTTCGAGCTCTACTGCGCGCTCCAACTCGTCCAGCATGAGTTTAGTGTTACCCAGCTTTTCCTGTACCTTTGCGTAAGCGATGTGGCGGGCAGCCATGCTTTCTTCCAGCTTAAGCGCTTGTTCAAAGGCAGTAGCTGCCTTCTGATAATTCTCAGTCTCATAATAAATAAGGCCTAAATTGTGGATGCTAGAAGCCGTTGGCTCGATGCTGGACGCAATTTCAAAACAGTCAATAGCATCTTTATATTCTTTTTGTTTAGCGTAGAGAATGCCAAGGCGGTTATAGGCTGCCGCGTTCTTCTGGTCAATTTTTAGAATCGTAAGCAAGGCTTTCTCAGCGCGTAGAAATCGATTCTCACGCATACCCTGATGTGCGATATCCCATAATTTCCCCAGCCTATCACTTATTCTCCTCGGAATAGCTGAGATATCTTCTTCGCGAATATTGGCGCTTCGAAAAGCCAGGACACCAAACGCCACTACAACGGCGAGTTCATACATGGAATGACATTATATAACTTCCCGACAAGAAAAGCATTCTTCCATAGGTTTATTCTGTTAAATTCGATGGAGCGCATTATTGGCACCGTACGCATTATAAATTAACCATAAGATCTGACAGGAGGAGTTTTGTATTGGGGTTTCTAGGAAGTAATGTCTCACTTTTGTGTACAGCTTTAAGGCAATTAATCCATTTCTTCAGACCACGAGTGTCACTATTATCGGCTGCTTTGCCAAGGGCGGCGCTACAGATCAGCTTGAGCCCATATAGAAGGCTGGGTAGCTGTCCTTTATCTTTGGCTAGTGTATCTATCATAACCAAGCGTTCAAATGTTGATAGTCCCAGAATCTTTTTGGCGGTATCTATGTCAATCAAGAGCCTGTGTTTTTCACCTTCACTCAAGAGGGCAACCAATAATCCCACGTTACCGCTACTTATTGCATATGCTTTATCGATATCTTTGTCGTTGTATCCTCTAGCTTTTAGATAAATTCTGGCTTCGCTAGGACCGACTGCCAGTACCTGCACTTGTTGGACGCGAGAGTAAATGGTTGGTTTGAGATTAAGGGTTGGTGCAGCAGTCATAGCTATAAAGGTATCTTCCGGTGGTTCTTCTAGCGACTTTAATAGTGCATTTTGGGCTTCGGTGGTCATCAGGTGAGCACCGTCAATTACAATCGCTCTACGAATAGTGCCATCACCAGTCGTCCTAAGCCGCAAAAATTGTTGTAGTTCTCTAACCGTCTCAATTCCTATAACGTTGTTCTCGGCTTGAACGTTTAAAAAATACGGGTCATTAGCCAGTACGTCTAGTGATTTTTTGCCAAGTTTTTGCCTAGCAGCTTCTTTAGCCAGCGTATATTTTCCTCTGCCGTCCGGCCCAATAAAAAGTGCAGCATGGGCGTTACCCTTTACTAGTTTTAAGACCGCAACTTTGGTTGAAGGATTAATTAGTAAATCATTCATCTGAGTTCCTCATGGTCAATTTGAATATTTCTGGCAGTGGTGTCTCAAATCGTCCGCGATCCTTATTTGGCAGGGTAATCTCCAAGGATTTTGAGTGCAATAGCAGCCTGTCAGCCTTTTCTCCGCCATACAGAATATCACCGACTATTGGATGTTTTTGATGCGCCAGGTGTACTCTAAGCTGGTGAGTGCGACCCGTGAAGGGCTCAAGTTCAATTAATTCGTGAGATCCGGTAGCTTTGAGCACTCGGTATTTGGTCTTAGCCGGCTTTCCGTTGTTGCTAACCCGGAAAGTTGATGGTGCTTTTGGGTTACGTTCAATTGGCATGTCAATTATTGCCTCCTGAGGCTCTATATGGCCGCTAATAACAGCAAGATATGTCTTTTTGACCTTACGGCTGGAAAACTGCTTCTGCAGCCAAGAAAGAGCGGCCTGGTTTTTAGCACAGATCATTACTCCCGAAGTCGCACGGTCAAGCCTATGGACGATACCCGCCCTATCTTCAGTCTGAGCTGTGATTTGCCGAATAAATGATGCCACTGACGGTTCATTCCAATATTTGCCTCTGCTGTGGCTAATGACCCCAGTAGGCTTGTTTATGACCACTATGTCATCGTCTTGATAAATTATCGGTAGATCAATTGACTCAATCTTTCCAAGCTCACTTAGATCAAAATCAATAGTGACCTTGTCACCTTTCTTTAGTTTATATCCGGACTTTTCTTGTTTTTTATTGACTAGAATTTTGCCTTCTTTTTTAAGCCTTTGAGCAAAAGCTCGACTAATCATCGGTAGCTGTTCGGCCACGAAAACGTCAAGCCGTTTGGAAGCCTGCTGCTCGTTGACCGTACGTCTTTTCACGGTCTAGTTGTTCTCCGCGCTCTCTTTGGAAGATTTTACAGATTTTTTAAAGAAATGAATTCCTAAGGCAACTGCGCCTAAACCTACTGCAATATCCCAAAGACCATGCCCAAGCCGTTCCAGCGGGCTAAAAAGACCTTTCTCGCTCATTTTGACCTTAGCCCCACTGCAACTTGAACTTTGTGTAAGGTTTGATTGGCTCGGTCATTCATAGCCTTCTCGGAAGCTTCAAGCTTCTCCGTAAGTTCTTGTTCATTAACTTGGCTTAATTTGGCCTGGAAATCTGTCAAAAAACTCTCTACGACTTCCGATACTTTGTCTTTAAGTGGCCCGTACTGTTTCTGCCCGATAAATTCCTCAGGATTGCCGCCAAAGAGTTTCAAAATGTCCAACAGATTGCTGATACCGGGCCGTTTATCATAATCATATTGGATTTCTCCGAGAGAATCTGTAGTGGCTGCAGTGATTTTCTGACGTGCGGTTTCAGATGAATCACGCAAAAATATAACACCTTTGCCACTATCGTCGCTCTTACTCATCTTTTTAGCTGGGTCCTGTAGATCCCGAACGCGCAGCCCTTGGTCTTTCCCGAAAAATTCGTGCTGTTGCTTAACTGGCTTTGGTACGACAAATAGATCACCAAATTTTGCATTCATACGCTCAGCAATATCGCGAGTGAATTCTAAATGTTGTGTCTGGTCATCGCCTACTGGTACATAAGTCGCACTGTAGAGCAGAATGTCTGCTGCCATCAAAACTGGGTAATCAAACAAGCCTGCACTGACTCTGTTAGCGCCTTCCTTGGCTGATTTGTCTTTAAATTGTGTCATTCGTTCCATTTCGCCCATGCCGGTAAAGCAGTTAAGGATCACCGTTAACTCGCTATGTGCTGGGATAAAGCTTTGGCGATAAATATAAATACCTGGTTTTAGGATGTCCAAACCGGCTGCAACGAAGAGCTTTAAATTGTTGAGTGTTTGCGCAAAGAGTTTTGAATGATCAATTGGGGTCGTAAAGCTATGAAGATCGGGCACGAACAGATTAATCTGATAATCGCCGGCATGTTTGTTGGCCATATCGACAATGGGGAGCAGTGCGCCCAAATAATTGCCGATATGCAAATCGTTATTAGCTCTAAGCCCGGTCAATATGACTGGTTTGTTCATTACGAATATTATAACTCAGTCTTAGAGTATATCCGGATCAATAGTTACAATTTCAACTACGGCTATCGTTTTGTGAATTGGCGTTTCTTGCGAGCGCCTTTGAGGCCAAATTTCTTGCGTTCTTTTTCGCGTGGATCACGACCAAGCAGTTCGGCGCGTCGCAGAGTACCTTTTAGGTCTTCGTTCATAACGGCTAGCGCTCTTGAAACGCCTAGACATATTGCATCAGCTTGGCTAGCATGGCCTCCACCACTGACGCGTGCTGAAATATCAAACTTATTCTGCTCAAGTTCAAGTACTGCAAATGGCTTCATAAGATCATTAATCAGATATTTGCTACCTGAAAAATAATCCTGAACATCCTTACCATTTATTTCTACCTTACCTTTGCCGTTCATTAGACGCACCCTAGCGGTGGTGCTTTTACGTCGTCCTAGCCCATAAAAATAGTTAGCAGCCATTACTTGCCTTCCTTTAAGGAGAATTTTACGGGTTTTTGAGCTTCGTGATTGTGTTCACTGCCAGAGTATACTTTAAGGCGAGCTAGACGATCTTTACGAAGTTTATTGACCGGCAGCATACCCCTGATGGCATGTTGGATTATTGAGCCCGGATCTTTATCAAACTGTTCTCTCAGCGTGGCCGATTTGAGTCCCCCGGGGTAACTACTGTGCCTGTAATATATCTTTTTTTCAAACTTATTACCCGTTACAACTAAATTATCGGCGTTGATAATAATAACGTAGTCACCGCAGTCAATGTGTTTTGTGAACATAGGTTTCTGCTTACCTGTTAGCAGAGTGGCAGCCACCGTAGATAGCCGGCCAAGAGGAATCTCTGACGCATCAAGAATATGCCAGACGCGTTTTACGTCAGTCGGCTTAGCGCTATAGGTTTTCATTTCTTCTCCTTGGCTGTTTTTGTGGCTGCGGAGGGTGCTTTTGCTTCAATCTTTTCAGCAGTTTTAGCTACCGGGGCTTCTTTAAGCTCATCAACAAAGCTAACTCGGGCTAATTCTGCATGGTCGCCGCGTCTGTAGCCACTTTTTTCTATCCGTAAATGCCCGCTGTTACGTTTCTTGAGTTTAGGCGCGATCTCATCAACCAATTTATGAGCACTTGCTACTGTTTGTAAGCTACTTATAATTTGTCTGCGACTATGTAGATCTCCCTTCTTTGCCTTTGTAATTAACGGTTCTACGTACGTCACAACTTCTTTAGCTTTGGGCAATGTGGTCTCAATCGATTCATATATGATTAATGAATCAGCTAGGCCTTGAAGCAGGGCCTTGCGTTGACCAGTTTCCCTGTGGAACTTTCTGCCTTGATAGCCGTGACGATGCATAGTTTAGAGCTCCAACTCCGCCAATTTTTCTTTGACCTCGTCAAGCGCCTTACTGCCAAATCCTTTTAGCTCCCGCAGCTCACTATCGCTCAGTGAGAAAAGATCTTTCAAAGTGTGAATTTCATTATTAATGAGGGCATTCGTCGTTCTAGCTGACAAATTGAGGTCTTCGATGGGTGTCATTAGCTCGGTAGCTTCCTCACCATCTTCGCCGGCTCCCTCTTGTTTTGATAAAGGAGCGCTAGCTTCTACCCTGGTTTGGCCTGCTAGGGCTGTGTACTGATTAAGTAGAATAGCAGCCGCTTCTTCAAAAGCATCACGCGTAGTAATTGAGCCGTCAGTGTCTACCGTCAAAATCAGTTTGTCTAGGTCGGTCATCTGTCCAACACGGGTATTTTCCACCTTGTATCGTACGCGGACGACTGGACTAAATATGGCGTCAATTGCTATCATATCGCTACTTTTTCTAGCTGAACCTTCTTCAATAGTTCGATAACCACGCCCAGTTTCTACAGTTAAATCAGCTACGAAATTAGCGTTAGCTGCATCGAGGTTAGCGATAACGTGGTCAGGGTTCACTATTTCAACGTCGGCATTAGTTTGAATATCCTTTGCCTTTAAGATTCCTTTACCTTTTTTGCTGATTCTAAGTATTTGTGGTTCATCGCTAAATACACGGAAGCGCACCCCCTTTAGATTCAGCATTATATCGACTATATCTTCCTTGACTCCAGGTAAAGTAGTGAATTCGTGAGACACGCCCTCTATTTTGAAGGCAGTGACTGCAGCACCAGCAATACTGGAAAGTAGTACTCTTCGTAGGCTGTTGCCCAGTGTCATACCGTAGCCGGTATGTAATGGTTCGATCGTAAATGTTGAACTATTTGTTCCATGGTCCTCAACATTGACGATTCCTGGTGTGTGGATAGATTTAGACATAGTACTCCTTGCCTCCTTTAGCGTGAATAATATTCCACGATTAGTTGTTCATTAATATCTGGTTCTGCCTCTTCTCTAGAGGGTAGACCAGTAATTTCAAACTCAAATTTCTTACGATTGACTTTCATCCAGGTTGGGATCTCTGGTGGAGCAGGACTAACGTCATCGATCTTCTTAAAATACTCAGTTGATTTACTCCGGTCTCTCACTACTAGAACATCCCCAGGCTTTAGACGTATTGATGGGATATCAACTCGGCGTCCGTTTAAGAGGAAGTGGCCGTGTGTTACTAGTTGTCTGGCTGCTCGACGTGAGGTTGCAAAACCAGCCCTATAGACTGCATTATCGGCTCTTTGTTCCAACCACTGGAGTAGTTGTTCTCCGGTTTGGCCTTTTCCTTTAGATGCTTCTTTCATGAGTTTACTGAACTGGCGTTCTAATAAGCCGTAAAGTCGTTTTACCTTCTGTTTTTCGCGCAGTTGAAGGGCGTATTGGCTTGGCTTGTTCCTCTGATTACGACCACCTTGTTGCCCAGGTGGTCCTGAACGCTTAACCAGTGCTTTATGGGCCTTTATATGAAGAGCGTAGCCTTCACGGCGCGACATTTTTACAATTGAGCTTCTATCTCTTGCCATATTGCTATTCTTAGACCCTTCTAGCCTTACGTGGACGCACTCCACCGTGAGCAACCGATGTTACGTCCTTTATAGTTTCAACGTGTATATCAAGGTTCTGTAGGGTCCGAACAGCGGCCTCACGCCCCAGCCCAATACCGTTTATAAATACATCAACTTTATTCATGCCATATTGTTGGCGTGCGACTTGTCCGGCCCTCTCTGTAGCAACTTGAGCCGCATAGGCAGTACCTTTTTTGGACCCACGAAAACCACAGGCACCGGAGCTTGAAGTTGCTAAGGAATTACCTTTCGCATCAGTAAACGTGATGATTGTGTTATTAAAGGTAGCTAGTATGTGCATATGACCACTCGGGACACTGCGCTTAGCCTTTTTCTTTCGCGCTGGCTTGGGAGTAGTGGTAGCGGTGGTTGTAGGTTGTTCTTCTGCCATATTAATCCTTAGCCTTAAGTCTTAGAAGCCGATTTAGGCTGCGAGCCACCCACAGCGATTTTGCGTCCTCGACGGGTTCTAGCGTTAGTGCGCGTTCTTTGTCCGCGGCTAGGTAAACTCAATTTATGACGCAATCCCCTATAGGCATTTATGTCTTTTAGACGTTTAATATTGCCGGTAACAATTCTTTGAAGCTCGCCCTCGACTACATAATCATTGTTAATTGCTTCCTGGATGCGAGTAATTTCAGCGTCGGTTAGGTCTTTGACGCGAACAATCGGATCAATTTTAGCTGTCTTTAAGATGTCAGCGCTCGACTTTGGGCCAATACCGTAAACATAAGTCAACGCTACCTGCACTTGCTTTGTATCGGGAATCGTCACACCAGAAAGTCGAGCCATCTCTACCCCTGCCTTTGTTTGTGCTTAGGCTTTAGCTTGTTAATAACGTAGACACGACCTTTACGACGAACAATTTTGTCGTCGCTACTGATCTTTTTGACGCTCGCACGCACTTTCATGCGGATCATTGCTCCTCTCAGGATGTGCTAATGACACACTGCGTTAATTAATGATTACGACTTGCGATAGGTGATTCTACCCTTACTGAGATCGTAAGGAGTCAACTCAACCGTAACGCTGTCACCAGGCACGAGGCGAATATAGTGCTTTCGCATCTTGCCTGCGACGTGAGCTATAATTCGATGTCCGTTTTCGAGCTCTACCTTGAACTGAGTACCTGGTAAGGCCTCGGTCACTACTCCTTCAAGTTCGATAACTTCCTTATTTACGGCCATACAAATATAACGTCAGCGTAGTATATCAGAGATGGCGATTGTTTGTAAAGGGTTTTTGTACAAACAAACACCAACCCATTTCTTTGTGGGAATTTCAATGACTATATGATAGCAAAAATAATAATCTTTGGTAGTGTTTGTTAACGTTTAGAAGATCGTCGTGGTAGGAACCGCAGCTTCCTTGCCCCGGTCGCAGCCAGAGCCGGCTCTGAAACATCGTAGAAGAAATCAGGCTGGTCATACTGATCATATGTGACCATAAGGGCACGCGACTCAATCGCTCTTAAGGTCTCGAGTGCCACTGATACTAAGATCAAAATGCTTGTCCCACCAAGAGCGATATTTACCTTTAAGAATATCTGGCCGATTATCGGCAGCAAAGCCAGCAGTCCTAAGCTTATAGCCCCGAAAAGCGTTAGCCTATTAACTACACGGCTCAGATATTTTTCTGTCTGGTTGCCTGAGCGAATACCCTCGATGAATCCACCTTGTTTCTGTAGGTTTTCTGCTATTTCCTTGGCATTGAACGTAATCCCTGTATAGAAAAAGGTGAAAATAAACACTAGTAAGAAGTAAACTAAGGGATATATGTAGGGCGTGAAACCGCCTTGAGCAAAAGTTTGTGACGTAGGATTTTGGAACCAGCTCACTAGATTGGCTCCTAGGTGCTGTAAATGTTCGCTGTGTGAACCAGCCATAATTTGTCCCACAAAGCTAGGAACGCTGAGAAAGGCTACGGCGAAAATTATAGGTACAACTCCGGCGGTAATGAGTTTGACTGGCAAAATAGTCGTAACTCCTCCATAAGCTCTATTACCCTGTACCCGCTTTGCGTAGTGGATAGTAATCTTACGTGAGGCCTCATTTAGTTTAACGATCAACACGGTTACGACTATTACAACACCGACTATTAGCGAGCCGTAAGCCAAACCATGCTTTGTCACGGGTAGTTGCGAACCAAACAGTCTCAACTTGCCACCTTGAGCTGTAATGGACTTAGCTATGCTTACAATGGTTGCTGGTAGGCGGCTGACTATACCAACCGTAATAATTAACGAGATACCATTACCTATGCTTTGCTCGGTGATAAGTTCCCCGAGCCACATCAGTAGCATAGAACCGCCAGTTAACGCGGTTACCATGAGTACCCACTGAGCCATGGAAGTATTAGAAGTAATATCGCCAATTCCACCTATCTGAAGGGCTGATTGCCTTACTAGATAAATGGCACCTACGGATTGAATAATTGCTAGTGGAAGAGTCATTAGACGGGTGTATTGGTTGATTTTTTTCCGCCCGAATTCGCCCTCTTTATTAAGAGCTTCCAATTGCGGTATTGCTTTGGTTAGAAGTTGCATGATAATCGATGCATTAATGTAGGGTCCTAGTCCGACGAGCATGATTGAGAAATTAGCTAGAGCCCCACCTGATAAAACATCAATAAAACTAAGGAGTTGGGACGGATTATTTTGTGCTTTAAAGAGGTTTTCTAGAACTTGTTTGAGCGTTTGTGGGTCACTCAAGGGAATCGGTATATGAGCAAGAACACGGAAGACTAGAAGCATTCCAAGTACTGCAAGTAAACGATTCCTCATCTCCTTGCTTTTCAGCGATTTCCAGATGATTTTCCAACTCATAAATCTAAGAAAATGTTCCTTTTAATTACCTCAAAGTAAGCTGATCTTTAGTATACAAGAAAGGCCTTTAAGAGTCGCTGGAATTATCAGTCTTTTTTGGGCGCGCGACACGGGGTGTTACTGTAAATGTTCCACCTGCCTTTTGGACAGCAGAAATTGCTGACCCACTGGCTGCCTGGAGTTTGATAGTTACTTTCTTAGTAACCTCACCTTTTGTGATTAGTTTAGTCTTATCGTGAGGACTTCCTATGATACCGGCATCAAACAGGGTAGTGTTATCAACTGTCTTGCCTGCAAATTTATCAAGCTGGCCAGTATAGACAATTTCAGCCTTTGGCCTATGAGAACGAAAGCCGGGCAATTTAGGTAAGCGCATATAAAGTGGGTTCTGGCCTCCTTCAAAGCCCGGTCGACGCCGACCGCCAGTTCTCGAATTTTGGCCTTTTGTACCTCTTCCGGCAGTCTTACCTTGACCCGCTGAGATCCCCCGACCAACGCGTTTCTTGGAAGAATTACTGACAGTATTAAGTTCGTGGTATTTCATTATTTTTTCGCCTTAGCCAATTTCTTTACAGCAGTTTCCTTTTTTTCTATCCGCCTAGTTATCCATTTTTCTGCAGGTTCTAGCGACTTAAGAGCAGCAATTGTTGCGTAGGCTGAGTTTATCTTATTAGCCGATCCTAAAGACTTCGATAAAGCATTCTTGATACCGGAAACTTCAAGCACAGTTCTGACGACGCCCCCGGCTATTAGTCCAGTTCCCGGAGATGCTGGTTTGATTAGAATGTGAGCCCCACCAACTTTTGCTTCGGCTTCGTGGGGAATTGTCTCGTTATAAAGGTGAACATTTATCATTCGTTTTTTTGCTACATCTACAGCCTTCGCTACTGCCGCAGTTACATCAGCGCCTTTTGCTATCCCAATGCCAATCTTGCCTTTATGGTCTCCTAATACAACTAGAGCACGGAATCGAAAACGTCGGCCCCCTTTAACTACCCTGGCTACGCGATCAATGTTAACAACACGTTCGTCATATTGCTTTTCTTCTATTGGTGGAGCCGGACGGCCCCCACGCTGATTTTTACCTTGGTTACCAAATTCAGCCATATTAAAACTCCAGTCCACCTTTTCTAGCAGCATCAGCTAGCGCTTTAATGCGTCCGTGATATATTCGGCCGTTACGATCAAAGACTACTCTATGGACTTTAGAAGTCTTACCTTTTTTGGCAATTTCTGAGCCAATCCATTCTGCTTTATCAGTCAATGTATCACCACTGTCTTTTTGCCCAATCGTCGAGACGTAAGCCAGCGTCTTATGCGAGGTATCATCAATTAGTTGAGCAGTTACGTGCTTGTGACTAACATGAACGCTCAAACGAGGTCGTGTTTGGTTACCAGATACGACTGCACGCACCTTATGTTTGCGTCGCTTCAGATTGTTTAGCTTGCTTTCAACTCTGTTCATAGTTCACCTATTTGTCCTTACCAGATTTACCGCTTTTACGGATTATGCGTTCGCCGACATACTTGATACCCTTGCCCTTATATGGCTCTGGCTTCTTGAGCGCACGGATTTCAGCTGCAACCTGACCAACTTGTTGCTTATCAATTCCACTGATCGTAACGATATTCTGATCTATAGTTGCAGTGATGCCTTGTGGTATAGGATATGTTACATCGTGTGAAAAGCCAAGATTAAAACGTAGATCCGACCCAGCTAACGCCACCCGGAAACCTACACCATTTATCTCCAGCTGTTTACTGAAGCCTTCCGATACACCTTTAACCATATTGTTGATCAGGGCTCTCATTAGTCCATGTTTCGAACGATTCACTGGTTCGTCGTTTTCTCTTGTGATCAGAACTTCATTCTCCTTCTGCTCGACTGATACGCCCGGCATAGTAAACTGCTTTAGCGTACCCTTCGGACCGGCTACTGTAATCCATTCAGTGTCGACAGTGATTGTCACGCCGCTGGGTAGTTCAACCGGCAGTTTTCCTATGCGACTCATAATTTAATCCCTTAACTTACCTTTTCTAATAAACTTTACAAATTAATTCGCCACCAATGCCACGTTTTTTGGCTTCAGTTCCCGTCATTACGCCCTGACTCGTCGAGACAATAACTAGTCCCCGGCCCCGCTTTACGACAGGAATCATTTTTGCTCCGGTATATTGCCGACGGCCTGGCTTACTGATACGCACAATTTCATTAATCCTGGAGTTAGAAGAAGGATCATTAATAGTTATTTTTAGAAGTTTACCGACCTGGGCCTCACCAGTCTCAACGCTATCTATAAAATGATTGTCTTTTAATAAGCGCGCAACTGATTCTTTGACTTTGGAATGCGGCATAGTTACTTCGGATTTATTGACCGCAACAGCATTACGAAGTCTTGAGAGCATATCGGCGATTGGGTCTGTAGATACTGTAGACATCTGACTCTCCTTACCAGCTTGACTTAGTTACGCCGGGAATTTCTCCCTTGCTTGCATGTTCACGAAAACTGATCCTGGACAGGCCAAACTGTCTCATAAAGGCGCGTGGGCGCCCGGTTTCGGCACAGCGGTTTTTATAACGCGTTGAGCTACTATTGCGGGGCAATTTATGTAAACCCTCTCTGTCACCGAGAGATTTTAGCTCTGCACGCTTGGCTGCGTATTTAGTAATCATCTTCTTGCGCTTTTCGTCTCTAGCAACAATTGATTTTTTTGCCATATTATTTAGCTCCTTTCTCAAAAGGCATTCCTAGTTTTTCAAGTAATGCTCTAGAATGACCTGCCTCTTGAGCTTTAATAACAAAAATTATTTCTAGTCCGTGTACGTTAGACGTCTCTTCGAATGTTAGCTCTGGAAATACAGATTGGTCCCTAAGACCTAGGCTGTAATTACCTTGTTTATCAAATGCTTTGGCACTAACGCCATGGAAATCCCGTACGCGCGGTAAAACAATGTTGATCAAGCGGTCCATAAATTCATACATCCGAATGTCTCTTAAGGTAACTTTTATGCCTATTTTATTGCCTTCACGTAACTTAAATCCTGCGATTGATTTCTTTGCTGTCGTATCAATGGGCTGTTGGCCAGTAATTTTACGGAGAGTGTTTGTCGCAACTTCCATGATTTTTTTGTCATCTTTGGCTTTGCCAAGACCAACGTTAATTACTATTTTTTCCAAACGTGGCACTTGGTAGGGATTGCTAAACCCAAGTTCAGCCTGGAGCTCTTTTACGACACTTTCAGTATAGAGCTGCTTAAGTCTGGGTTGAGCAGCTTTACTAGGAGATAGATTGTTTTTAGTCGCAGTTGTCATTATTTTACTTCCCGAGTGCTACTCTTATAAATCCGGACCTTTTTGCCATCTTTGGATAACTTGTAACCTATGCGACTTGGCTTCTTGGTCGTTGGCTCAAGTAGGGCCACTTTGCTCACCCAAATGGGTTTAGTGATGTCGATGATGGCTCCTTGGGGATGTGTTTTATTGGGTTTTACGTGCTTCTTAAATACATTGACGCCCTCAATGGTAACTTTGTTCTCAGCTGGATGGGTAGTGACAACACTGCCTGTCTTACCCTTATATTTGCCGGAAAGGACGGTCACTTTATCACCCTTCTTTAGTCGAATTTTATACACGGGTTTGTCCATCTTAAAGTACCTCCGGCGCAAGGCTAATGATACGTCCGTAGCCCTTATCACGCAGTTCTCTTGGCACGGGCCCAAAAATACGCGTACCACGTGGTTGCTTGTCTTCGTCGATAATAACGGCTGCGTTGTCGTCAAAGCTAATGGTTGATCCGTCTTTCCGCCTAATTGTGCTGCGTGTTCTTACCACTACCGCCTTAACAACAGACTTCTTTTTAACGCCACCGGCTGGGTTAGCTTGCTTTACGCTAGCAACTATTACATCACCAACTCGTGCATAACGGCGACGAGTACCACCAAGTACGCGGATGCATAGAATTTCTTTGGCGCCGCTGTTATCAGCCACAATCAATCGAGACTCCTGTTGGATCATTCTTCTTCCTCCGGAGCTTTAGCCTTAGAAGCCTTAGCTTTTGGCTTCTCTACTTTTTTTGTCCGAACGGCGGGCTCTTTGGTCTTTGCTTCAATTTTGGGCTCTTCCTCAATATGCCGGATTGGGGCGCGTTCAATAACCTTGTCGAGTATATGTCGCTTTCTAGCGCTTAGTGGCCGTGTTTCAGCAATTATGACTTTGTCTCCAACATGAGCATCATTTGACTCATCGTGAGCCATAAATTTCCGCGTACTTGTATATTGTTTCTTATAAAGCCGATGAGTTTTACGGGTAGTGACGGCCACAACTATTGTTTTGTCAGCTTTATCAGACGCCACGACGCCAACTAGAGTTTTAGCCATTACAGATTCTCCCTACTGAGCTGTTCGCCCAAGACTGTTAACATTCGAGCTAAGTCTTTACGTTTACCACGAATCAAGCGAACATTCTGTACTTCACCCATGTGAACACGGCGTTTAAGGTCAGCAATCTCCTCGCGAAGCTTAGTGCTTTCGGTAGTTAGCTCTACAGTTTTTAGTTTTCGAATGTCAGCCATTTTCATCATCAGACCTCCTCTTTGACTAGGAATTTAGTCTTCACTGGCAGTTTATGGGCCGCTAGACGCATAGCCTCACGGGCTACTTCTTCACTAACTCCTTGCATTTCGAATAAAACGGTTCCTGGACGGACTTTAGCAACGAAGAATTCCGGATTACCCTTACCGCTGCCCATTTTTACGTCTTGTGGCTTACGCGTTACTGGAGTGTGAGGAAAGACGCGGATCCAAATCTTACCACCTCGTTTAACGTAGCGTGTCATGGCTTGTCGGGCCGATTCAATTTGTCTGGAGTTTATGCGTTCTTGACCTTGGGCCTGCAGTGCATACTGGCCAAACGAAATTTCATTACCAGAAGTAGCGACTCCTCTTATCTTGCCCTTAAAGACTTTTCGATGTTTTTGGCGTTTAGGCATCAACATTTCAGCTTACCTCGCCTTTATAAATCCATACTTTGATGCCGATGATGCCAGCACCGGGATAAGTTGCTCTAGTTGAATGGTAATCAATATCAGCTCTTATAGTATGTAACGGTACGCTGCCTTCAACTGTTTTTTCACGACGTGACATTTCAGTACCACCTAAACGACCTGCAACTTCTATGCGAACGCCTTTAGCGCCTGCTCGCATAGTAGCCCCAGCAGCTTGCTTAACTGCTCGCCTGAAGGCGATGCGTCGTTCTAGCTGGTGGGCAATGTTTTCAGCAACTAATTTGGCATAGAGTTCGGGTTTTTTGACTTCCTCAATATTAACCCTAGCCGGTACTGCAAAGATCTTTTCTATGGCAGTTTTGAGCTCTTGTGCACCTGTACCACCTCGTCCGATCACAACACCAGCTTTGGCTGTAGTGATAGTCACGGTAACTAGGTTTGGAGAGCGTTCAATCTCCACTCTATTAACCGCGCCACGATTGCCAACTTTGTCTTGGATCAGTTTTCTGACTTTCAAATCCTGTGTTAGAAGTTTGGCGTAATCGCGCTTATTAGCAAACCACTTGCTTCGCCAGTCTTTATTAAGTTGAAGGCGCATACTAATTGGATTAACCTTTTGTCCCATCTTATTTGTCCTCCTTTTCGGCGGGTTTCTTGACGGTAGTAGGCTTCTTAGGAGCGCGAATGTCACCGTCAACAGCTACATAAATGTGTGAACTGCGGCGCTGGAAAGGATTAGCCCGTCCTCTGGCTGCTGGGCGGTATCGTTTCATACGTGGCCCCTGAGTTACGCTTATTGATACTATTCGTAAAGTGTCTGGTTTAAGATTGTGATTGTGCTCTGCGTTCGCTCTAGCACTTTCAATAACCTTGCGTACAGGCATTGCAGAGCGCCTCGGCGTGTGTTCAAGGATTGTTAAAGCATCAGCTACACTGCGACCACGCACCAAAGCAGCTACTACACCGACTTTACGCGGGCTCATTCTGACAGCTTTAGCGGTGGCTTTTACGCTCATTCGCTTGGTCCTTTCGCGAGCTTACCGCCGTGCTTACGGAATTTGCGAGTTGGTGCGAACTCACCCAGCTTGTGACCAACCATATTTTCAGTGATAAATACCGGCACATGAACCTTACCGTTATGCACCGCTATTGTGCGACCCACGAATTCAGGTGAGATAGTAGATGCACGAGCCCAAGTTTTAATAATGGTACGGTCTTCGGAACCCAGCGCTGCTACTTTCTTAGCCAGCTTAAAGTCTACAAACGGTCCTTTTTTTAGGCTACGGCTCATGAATTCGCCTCCGCCCCATAGGACAAACCTACGGTTTTTCCTATCGCACCTTCTGGAATAGATCCAGATTCAGCCTGTGCTGAACCGGTGCTTGTCTTTTCCCTAGAAACTGTTGAAGGGTCATAAGAATGAAAACCGGCTAATATGCTCAATCCTTCTTGTTCGTCTGCCAGTCCTCTTTTATATACTCTATGAATAAACTGAACGATACTTGGGTCTGTAATGCCAAGTTCTGCAATTTCAGCTTCTACTGTAGCCATCCGATCAATATAAAATTGTTTTACATTCCCCGTTACGCCCTCCATAGTCATAATTATCTCCTCTTTCCTTGATGACGGCTGCGGACAATAAATTTGGTTGTTGTCTTGCGCCTTCTGGTTTTGTAACCCAAAGTCTTCTGGCCCCATGGGGTGCGTGGATCCTTGGCTGTACCATGTCTTCCGCCATCACCTCCACCGTGCGGGTGATCGGCAGCATTCATAACCACACCCCGAACAGTCGGCCTGATACCTTTATTGCGAGTTCGACCCGCCTTGCCAACCTTGATATTCTGGTGTTGTTCATTGCCAACTACTCCGAGAGAGGCAGTGGAGTTAACGTGCACCATGCGAACTTCTCCGCTTGGTAATTTAATCTGGGCGTAAGTTTCCTCTTTGGCGACTAGTTGTGCGCTGGTACCAGCAGCCCGAACGATCTGAGCGCCTTTCCCAGGCAAAAGTTCAATAGCATGTATGTTACTGCCCACAGGAATGCTTTTAAGAGGCAAACGGTTTCCGTTTTCAATTGCTACCTCTTCACCACTACTAATTTTTTGTCCCACCTTCATGCCGTTTGTGGCCAAAATATAGTGGTACTTATTGTCTTGGTCCTTAATTCTAGCAATGCGCGCACTTCGGTTTGGGTCGTATTCAATTTGCTCAATTTTGGCTGTAGTATCAGCTGGCAGATTGAAGTTAATGACACGATAGAATTTGCGGGTTCCACCACCACGATGGCGAGTGGTTATACGACCTTGGTTATTTCGCCCGGAATTCTTTTTCTTAACAACAGTAAGGGATTTAAGCGGCTTCTTGGATGTAATACTGCTCATATCTTGCGTAGTCATGCCACGCTGCCCAGGAGTATTTGGTTTATAAGTCCTGATGGCCATTATTTGCGCCTCCGGCTTATAAGACAAACCATACGGTTTTTCTCATCGCGCAGGGTTTGAAATGAATCCAAACTCTGGCTGCTCTTTTCCCTGACAAAAATCATTTCTTACCCCGCTTTGATGCTTTGTCAGGTTTGGACTTTTCTTGATCTTCTGAGGCCTTAAATACGGCAATGCTGTCGCCTTCTTTCAAGGTCACATAGGCTTTCTTAACGTCGCTCTCTCGTCCTGCAATTGGCCGTCCACCTTTGCGAATTGTGCGCTTGGCCTTACCCTTTTGATTGGCTATGTTAACACCAAGGACAGTGACATCAAACTGGCCGGCAACCGCTTTTGCAACAGTATGCTTGTTGAGACTGCTAGGTACTTCAAATACATAAACATTGCGTTGTTCGCTGAGGCTGAATGTCTTTTCGCTAACACGAGGTTTGAGAATAACAGTCTTGTCCATTATTTTCTCTCCGCAATAGCTTTAGGCTTAGGCGACTTGGTCTTAGCGCTACCAAGCCATTCGGTTATATTAGTTAAGGCTTTATGAGTAACAACAATCGTGTCGGCGTTCATAACATCGAAGACATTAACATATTTAGCTTGTATAGCTTTAACTCCGAGCAGATTACGAGTAGACCGTTCCACTAAATCATCCTTTAGGCTGACAACAATGAGCACATTGCCTTTGGCATCTAATTTATCGAGTAGTTTGACTGTGGACTTTACGGTGCCTTCTTTGGATTCGAAGGTTTCAATCACTTTTATTGAATCGGCATCTGCTTTGAGGCTAAGGGCCTGCCGTATAGCCTGACGTTTGGCTTTTGTATGAAGCTTGTGAGAATAATTTTCTTGGCCTGTTGGACCAAATGCTATACCGCCACTACGCCAGATAGGATTGCGAGTGCTACCAAAACGGGCGTGTCCGGTACCTTTTTGGCGCCATGGCTTCTTGCCACCCCCACGAACCTCACCTCTCTTTAATGTGCGGGCGTAATTATCGCGGCCGTTAGCCAAATAAGCCACATAAGCTGCTTTTAAGAGTTCGTGATTGTCTGTAGAAACGTCAAATACGTCTTTATCAAGCTTGGTAATAGTTGAAGCTTTATTGCCGGTCTTAGTGTATGTAGAGACTGCCATTATTCGGATCCTCTCACTAGTACCACGCCTTTTTTGGGGCCAGGAACTGCACCATAAACGCCAATTACACCAAGTTCAGTGTCTACCATGGCAACTTTAAGATTACGAACTGTCACTTGTTCCGCTCCCATCTGTCCAGCCATTTTGGTGCCCTTAAAGATGTGTTGCGGATACATTGAACCAATTGAACCTGGACGACGATAGCTGCGGCCACCGTGGGTTTTTCGACCGCGGTGGAAATTGTGTCGCTTGATAGTGCCAGCCCAACCTTTACCTTTGCTTAGACCAGTTGCGTGAATAGTGTCTCCGGGCTCAAAAGTCTCAACTGAAAGGCTTTCACCAACTTTAATATCTTCGCCCAGCTCCTTAACTCTAAATTCACGAACCAGTTTTGGCTCCTTTTTCGAGGTCTTAAAATGACCCTTCTGAGCCTTGCCCATGTGCTTGGCTTTTTCGCTACCTAACTGAACTGCAGTGTAACCATCTTGATCGTCAGTTTTAATCTGTGTAATTACATTCGGGTCAATAGTGAGCAAAGTGATAGCCTGAATAACACCGTCATCAGCAATGGTGCTTGTCATACCGAGCTTACGTGCAATTAATGTTTTCACTATTGTTATTCCTTTACCGTCAGACGTGACGGTTTTAACGCGTGACACAAAAACGCTTGGTGACTACTAGTTTCTACCTCTGTTATTTTGGTAGACCCGGCAGTTCACCAAGTTCACATTATCTTTGTATACCGCAATAGAGTAACAAAAAGCTGCTACTTCTGTCAATGTGTTGCAAAAACTACAAAACTATATAAATACCTATTGGTGCCCAAAAGCCGATAAACATTGCGATGAGTAGTACGGCGTACTCAACCTTACGATCAATTTTAAAGTGTTCGTGACTCGCAAATATCAGGCCGATAATGAGTCCTATTGGCAGGGGAATCTGGATCGCGTCGTCTTTAGTAATCTTTATCCAGATCGATCCAAGTATTAAATACATAACCAGCTTCAGAAAGTACACACTGTCGAGTTCAGCTGATTTTTTGTTTTTTCTTTTTGTCATTAGCGGAATTATATCATTACTTTATTATTCCGGCTTCTTTAGAGGTTATTTTTTTATAACTGCAAGTAAGTTTATTTCGAAGGCGATAACGTTGTGTGATGACATATCTTCTTTTGAGTAAAATCGTCTGAAAATCTTAGTCGCGTGGCGTTTTGTCCTAGCTGTCGGGATAACCCGCTTAAAGCCAACAAAGTCTATCAGATCCTTAAATGACGGAAACTGAAAAATACCGATTATTTCAACAAAGGCAGCATCTTGTGTCGACTTAACAACTTTATCTTTTTCCCAGATATCTCTGCGTATTGACAATTTATCGCCTATGTTAAATGTCTTATACCTGCCCCTAGCCAGCCTGGGTTCTACCATTTTGCGACCGCTAATTAGAGCGTCAACTAATGAATTCTCTAGACCTATTTCTTGCATTCGATAAACCTTAAATAATTAAAGCAGAGTAATTATAGCCTTTTTATTTGAGTTAGTTTAGTTATCCACATCAGGAGCTAAGGGAATATCAACGCCCGATAGCATCCTAAGTAATCTACATTTCTGGCCACCCTCCTCAAAGTCTCTACACACCGAAGGCCTTTCATTATAGATACTACAGTATTCCCAACCGTTTTCGTCTGTGGCTAAGTTCTTACACTCACCAACAAGCGCATACCTTCCCAGGCCCGCTGGCAAAGGTTCATATTCTCTGTCGCGTTCGGCGAGCCAATTAAAAGTGCGTCGCTTTGCATTGATCTGAATGCCAGCAGGATATATTACTTTTTCACGATCGTAATCTACGGGCTCCGCGACAGTCATAAAATTATTACCATTTGATTTCATGAGTTCCAATTCAGCAGTGCTAAGTTGCATAACTAGAAGAGGGTTGCCCTTACAACAAGCACCACGACAGTTATGACATGAAACTTCTGTCATATCTGCATTATGTAACGCTCAATTAAGATCTACAAGTATGAGACACAGAGTTACTACATTTTTATCTCGGCGTCGCAACCAGCGGGTAGACTCAGGTTCATAAGTGAATCAATCGTTTTTGGAGTCGGGTCAAACACATCTATTAGACGCTTGTGGACACGCATCTCGAATTGTTCACGACCCTTTTTATATACGTGGGGGCTTTTTACTACCGTATAAAGTGTTTTCTTGGTTGGGAGTGGTATCGGTCCGGCAATTTTAGCGCCGGTACGAAGTGCAGTATCAACAATTTGTTTGGCGGACTGATCAATCACTTTGTGGTCATAGGCTTTCAAGCGAATACGAATACGTTGTTTGCTATCCGTCTTAGACTTAGCCGTAGTTGTTGGGGCGGAAGCCTCAACCTTTTTGACCACAGGTTTTTTTGTGGCAGGTGTTTTGGGCTTCGCTTTGTTTGCTTCAGCCATTTATATCTCCTTGTCGAATACCAAAGTATTGGCCAAGGTCAGTGCTCAAACCACCCGCGGTTTCCGGTGGTAGTGCATGTTCAAACAAAGGAACATAGCCTTCAGGTGCTTGAGGCGCGGCCGCTGCAAGTACATCATTATCGAACAAAAATCTTAGATCAGCGACACTTTGTATATCGCCACCTTCGGGAATGAAAGCAAATGCACGATCTTTTGGCTCAGCCTGGGATACCGTGATTTCATTTTCTTCGGTTTCTTCTTCGTGTTTAACAGCTGCTAGGCCAAGATGCCATATGTCATTAGCAACCCGTTCATATTCAAGGATTGTTAGACTTTTGGCTCTCTCGCGCCCTTCGGCTAACTTCTCCTTTATGGTATTTCTGGGATTTACGGCTTCTCGAAGACTCATCTTATTTTGCGATCTTGGTGACTACTCCGGCGCCAACTGTTCGGCCGCCTTCACGGATTGCAAAACGCAGACCTTGCTCCATAGCAATCGGAGCCAGTAATTTGACCTTAAAAGTGACTGTGTCGCCAGGCATGACCATTTCTTTGTCAGCAGGTAATTCAACTTCACCAGTCACGTCGGTAGTTCGGAAATAAAACTGTGGCTTATAGCCCTTGAAGAATGGAGTGTGACGGCCGCCTTCCTCTTTAGTAAGGATATAGACCTCGCTATCGAATTCAGTGTGTGGCGTAATAGAACCCGGCTTGGCCAAAACTTGGCCGCGCTCAATGTCTTCACGCTCAATACCACGGAGAAGTATACCGACGTTATCCCCGGCTTGACCCTGATCAAGATTTTTCTTGAACATTTCTACGCCAGTTACAACACTCTTCTTAGTTGGGCGAATACCAACGATTTCAACTTCTTCGTTAACCTTGACAACACCTTGCTCAACACGGCCGGTAGCAACAGTACCACGACCCTTAATCGAGAAAACGTCCTCAATAGGCATTAAGAATGGCTTGTCCAGCTCACGCTTTGGCTCTGGGATGTAGTCATCCATAGCCTTAACGAGCTCCATAATAGCATCTTCGTTAGCAGAGTCACCCTCAAGAGCTTTAGTAGCAGAACCCTTGATGATGGGGGCCTTCTCATCGAAATCATACTTTTTAAGTAGTTCACGGATATCCATTTCGACTAATTCAACAAGTTCCGGATCAGCTAGGTCCATCTTATTCATAAAGACCAGAATTGAAGGAACGCCAACTTGTTTAGCTAGTAGCACGTGCTCGCGAGTCTGAGGCATGGGTCCGTCAGCAGCTGAGACAACCAAAATAGCGCCGTCAATCTGAGCAGCACCGGTAATCATGTTCTTGACATAGTCTGCG
>CAZLTB010000012.1:0-22315 GCA_964562505.1 uncultured Candidatus Saccharibacteria bacterium | reverse complement strand
CAATTTTCGTCTATCTATTTGGCACTGCAGTAATAACCTGGTACAAAACCCGTTTTCTGTATTTTTAAAATCCCTAGAGGTACGTTCTCTAACCGCTAGTGGTTATTTATGCTATACTCACTCTTATGAAGGATGGTGCTCCGGGGGCGGGCTATACCATAGTTGAAACCATGATTTTTTTAGCCGTTTCAGGCGCTCTCTTCATTAGTGCCATGTTGTTAGTTAACGGACAGCAGCAAAAGGCCCAATTTTCGCAGGCAACTCGCGATTTTGACTCAAAGATGCAGGATATAATGAACAACATAGCCACTGGTTATTACACGAACATCGGCGTCAGCTGCCAAGGTCACACAGGGCCGCCACCAACTCCGCCTACACTTTCCGGCGGCACACTTAACCAACAAGGACAAAATTTAGACTGTATCTACGTAGGCCAGGTTATACAATTTGCACCAAATAACTTAAGAGACAGCGGACTCCGTATATATGATATTGCCGGCAATAAATTAGCTTCACCAGGAAAGGAATCAGCCAGTCTTTTTGAGACCAAACCGGTTGTTATTGCACCGGGCCAAGCTCCTAGCAGTATCCCTAATTCCTTTGAAGACTTTACCTTAAGCGGTGGACTCACCATCAAAAAAGTAACTTATGACAATGGTGCAGGCCTTCAACCAGTGGGCGAGCTCGGCTTTATTACATCTTTTGCTAGCTACTCCGGTGGTATCATTCAGTCTGGTTCTGCAACCACCAAAGCCGATATCCTAGCTATAGGGCCCTCAGACCCTGTTACTAATGACTTAGGGGCTAATTCTAAAGTTATTGTAGACTATCTGAACGGGACCCTTAGAAATCCAACACCAGGGGTCTACAATCCAAGTAGAGGTGTCAAAATTTGTCTCCAGAGTGGAGGCACGAATCAGGTTGCTATCGAGACCATAGGAGGAGCTAGCACTGAGGTTAATAGCCAGACGAAGGTTGATATTTACGACAATGCTGCAAAAGCAAATGCAGCAATGCCACAGGTATGCCCATGAATTCACGTAAACTAAGCCAAGCAGGCGACACAATAGTAGAAGTGCTGATAGCCATTATGGTTATGAGTATTGTACTAGGCGGAGCTTATGTATCGGCTAATCGCTCGTTGAATAATAGCCGGCAAGCACAGGAAAGGGCCGAAGCTCTGAAAGTTGGCCAATCTCAGCTGGAAAAATTAAAATCACTGGCTGCAAGCAGTCCAAGCACCGTTTTTGATACATCAATACTCTACTGCATTAACAGCGCAGGAGCCAAAAAACCTGCCGCAGACCCTTCATGCGTATATCCTCCACGCTATAAAGTGACAGTTAAAGACGGCCCTATTCCTGATGATTTTACTGTTACGGTTACATGGGATAGTCTTCGCGGCGGCAAAGATCAAATAGTAATGAATTACCGATTACATCCATGAAAAGCCAACAACGCGAGTACGGATTTACACTTATTGAGCTTATGATCGCTACGATGGTGTTCTCGGTGATTTTACTGTTGGCTGCTGTAGCTATGGTACAAATCGGCCGTATCTATTTCAAAGGTATAACGGCTGCTAAAACTCAAGAAGTATCACGGACTATCAGTGATGATGTAGCTCAGGCTATTCAATTTAGCGGAGCACAGATCAAAACAATTCAGAAGCCACCGGGCTCGAACGCTTTAGGATTCTGTGTTGACAATATTCGTTACAGCTACTTGGTTAATCAGCAACTTGAACAAAATCCAGCTACATCTCCACCTCTAGCTGGAACTCAGGCAAAGCATGTGCTTGTAATGGATGATACGACTAAATTACCAGCACCTTTTAATTGCACCTCCTCTACTTATGCCCAGGCAATTGACGGTGCTGGTTCTATATACGGTCGCGAGCTGATGGGTATACATATGCGTCTAGTAAGCGATCCCTTACCTCAACCGCCTCTGCCAATTAGTCCTGATGGCAAGCTCTATACTGTTACTGTTGGTGTTGTGTACGGAGACTGGGATGTCTTAAATGTAACAACAATTCCGCCTCCACCAGCAGGTTCTAACTATAACTATAGCTGCAAAGCAAGCAATAAGGGCGGGCAATTCTGTTCTGTATCGTCACTTACCACTACTGTTGAAAAACGTGTACAATAAAGGATAAGCATGAAAAGCTTGAAAATACATATAAATAGAGACGAAAAAGGACTGGTGTCTCTAGTCGTTACCATGATTATTATTTTGGTCCTGAGTATTACCGTTATTGGCTTTGCCCAACTTATGAGGCGCGAACAAAGGCAGGCTCTAGATAGGCAACTTAATACCCAGGCTTTTTATGCTGCCGAAAGTGGTGTCAACGACGCGGTAAAAATCTTAAAAACTATACCAAATGCCAAAAAGCCTGCCTGTGACAATAGCGGAATAACTCCTAACACAGCAATTCCACTTTTTACCGCCCTTATTCCGAATCTTGATAATGGTGTAGGGACTATCTCGTACAGTTGCGTAACTGTGGACCCGGCGCCCACAAGTCTTGAATACTCAAATATTAATACTGATAAATCAAAAGTTGTCCCGGTCCAGACAAGCATGATAATGCAATATATATTCATCAGTTGGCAAGATACATCACCAAATCCTAAATTTACGGGCTGCGCAGCCACTAGGCCCAACCCAGCTTTCACCGCAGGTTGGCCAGCAGATTGCCCGGGCGTTCTTAGAGTAGATATAGTTCCCACTGGTGGAGGCGGAATTGATAGGGACTCATTGGCTAATAGTACGATGACAGCTTTTCTTTATCCTATTTATAATGGCTTAGCGGGTGTTAGCCAAAAGGCACTTACAGGTGGTTTTGGGAATCAGGGTAGTATAGAAGATATTCAGTGCAGTGGCTCTGCACAACCTCTAGCTCCCAAACAATGCAAAGCACGGATCAGTGTATCTACAACTACTAGATACTATCTACGGCTTAAATCTATATACAATCCAAGCAGTGTTACCGTAACAGCTAGTAACGACGGTAATACGCCACTGCCCCTAGAAGGAGCTCAAGCTATAGTTGATTCCACAGGCAAGGCAAATGATGTACTAAAGCGCATACAGGTTCGTGTGCCAACATCTACGATTGACGGATTTTTCCCGGAATTTCCCATAGAAGGGCTTGGCTCGATCTGTAAACGATTGGCCATTATCCCACCGAGCACTGTTCAGAGAGTACCTCTAACTGCCCCAGACGATCCGGTTGCCTGCACTCCCTGATCAATTTTAATCTTTGCTTCTGTGGAATTTCTTATGCACAGCCTTCAGGTGCGGATCAGTTACGTGCGTATAGATCTGAGTAGTTGATATATTACTATGCCCGAGCAGCGCCTGCACTGAGCGCAGATCAGCTCCATTCATAAGTAGGTCTGTTGCAAAAGAGTGTCTTAATGTATGTGGGCTGACATGTTTAGTTATGCCTGCCAAAAGTGCATATTTTGAGACTAGCCGCTGTACGCTTCTAGCAGTCAATCGGTGAAAGTTGCCACTGACATCAACTTTCTTGCTACCACTGTAGCGGACGAATAATGGTCGAGTAGTGTCGTTGCGCTCATCCAGATACTTTTGCACCCATTCAGCCGCAGTCTCACTAATAAAAATCGGCCTGTCTTTTTGGCCTTTACCCCTAACCATGAACTCTCGTCGCTTGAGATTTATATGATCTCGATCGAGCCCTACGAGCTCCGAAACACGTAGACCAGAAGAGAACAAAAGCTCAAGTATGGCTCGGTCTCGGATGCCGCTTAGCTTATTAAGGTCTGGCTCCTGGAATAGCCGTTCCAGCTCCTCAGGACTTAAAAAAGTTACTTGGGCTCGGTTTGTTCTGGCTAGTTCCACTTTATCGGCCGTAAGTGCTGGAATGTCGCGCTTGGCACAAAACTTCAGAAAGCTTCTCAGTGCTATCAAATGATAATTCTGAGTAGTTTTTTGAAGTTCATCACTAGTGTTAGTCCCTAGACGGTTAAGCCAAAGCCGCCATTTCCGGATCATTTCCGGATCTATGTCTCCAACCTTGATGTCTCCGGCAAAATCGATCAGACGCGTCAGATAGTGATCATAATTAGCGATAGTTTTTTGGGAACGATTTTGTTCAATCTCGAGATATTCTAAAAAATCAGTTTTGGCCTTAGCGAATAGCATGCGTATATTGTACGACATAAGCAATATGAAAAGTCGTTCACATCTGTTATAATTTTGGAAATAACTAAAGGATATTCTGCCACTTATGGAGCGCACATTTATTATTCTGAAACCTGATGCCGTACAACGAGGCATTATCGGAGAGATTATTTCAAGATTTGAGAGGGTAGGGTTAAAAATAATCGGTGTGAAGATGGTATTTCCTGATAGAGGCCACTACCATCATCATTATGAGGACATAAGCAAGATGATTACTCGTAGAGGGCAGAAAGCGTTTGACGTAACTCTAGAGATCATGCTTGATGGCCCGGTTATAGCTATGGTTCTCGAAGGCGTAGAAGCTGTGGCACTTGGGCGAAAACTAGTAGGTGAGACTGAGCCAAAAGCGGCCGCTCCAGGAACAATACGCGGCGATTACTCTCACATAAGCTTTGATCATGCAGGCAAGCATGATGTTGCTATCCCAAATGTTATTCATGCGTCTGGTAGCGTAGAAGAAGCTAAGGCAGAAGTAGAACACTGGTTTTCTGAGAGCGAACTTTTTGATTACAGCCTTGCCCATGAACATTACGCCCAGCCCACGTCTCGAAAAAAGCGCTAGAAAGAACTGGTGCCCCCACTACGATTCGAACGTAGATCTTTTCCTTAGGACGGAACTACTCTATCCATTGAGCTATGGGGGCAGGCAATGAAAGTATATCTTAAAACCCTCTGGACGCTATAGCCTAAACGCTATACGCTAATGCTATGTCAGAAACAAAACCGAAATATTTCGCTGACCAGCTTGATGATGAAGAAGTCTTATACGTTTTTCGTAAACACCCAATAGTTATGCGAAAAGGCTTGGTATTCGGGATGCTAGGCATATTACTGGGGACAGTGCCAGGATATCTAAAGCCTGAATACTCATATTTTTTTGGGGGACTGGCAGCAGGATTCCTACTGGGAGGACTTATTTTCTTTCCATCTTGGATCGGCTGGTTCTACAGCGTTTTTATAGTTACTGATAAGAGATTTATCCAGATTTCACAAAAAGGCTTATTTCACCGTAGTGTGGTCGATATAGGCTTAAACCAGATACAGATGGTCAATTATGAAATTGCCGGTTTTCAGGAAACACTTCTGGGTTTTGGTACAATAATGATGCAAACTTACATGGGAGATTTAGTTATTCACGACGTCCATAATCCAGCAAAAACTCAGAAAAAATTACTTAAAATTCTTAGAGACGAAGGCATAATAACGCTCAAGGCTCCTATTAAAGCAAATCACGAATCAGATGAAGCGTAGACTAAAAAAAGCCTTACAGCGAAAGCACAAGAAGGCAATTGAGGGTGAGCTAAAGGATCAAGTTCCACGGATTACTACTGAATCAGTTGCGGCCCACCGGGAAGAAGTACTTGGTAGCGCCCGAAAATACATCTATCCATTGCAGCATTCAAAACACCGTATAGTTCTCCTATCAACCGCAATATTTATTGCCACGGTTGTAATATTCTTCGGCTATTGCACCATAGCCTTGTACAAATTCCAGTCAAGTTCAACCTTTGTCTATAGAGTAACTCAAGTAATACCTTTTCCGGTGGCTAGAACAGGCAATTCGTTCGTAGCCTATGAAAATTACCTATTTGAGTTACGCCATTACAAGCATTACTACGAAAATCAGCTCAAGACAGACTTTAACGATCCTAAAAACAAGCCTCAGCTTTTGCAATTCCAGAAAAATGCAGCCGATAAAGTAATTAATGATGTTTACGTTAAACAATTGGCTAAAAAAAATAACATCTCTGTCAGCGATAAGGAAGTTAATGACCAGATTACAATCGTTCGTAATCAAAATCGTCTTGGCAGTAGCGACAAAGTCTTCGAAGATGTGTTGAAAGATTATTGGGGCTGGTCAGTTGATGACTTTAAAAGGTCATTGCGCGAAGAGCTACTTACCCAAAAAGTTGCCGCTAAGCTTGATACTACAACCCAGAACCGTGCCCAGACAGCTTTTGCTGAGCTAAAGGCTGGTGCTGATTTTGCCACAGTGGCTAAAAAATATTCTGATGATCAGGCAACCAAAGATAATGGAGGAGAGTTTGGCTACCTTGTTGATAAGACGAGCCGGGACTTAACAGCCCAAACGGTCGATAATCTGTTTAAACTTAAACCAGGACAATTTTCAGAAGTTGTTAATATTGGTTATGGGCTAGAAATTGTAAAAAATATAGAGATGAGCGGTGAGAAAATTCGTGGTGCGCACATATTGTTTAATTTTAAGGATGCTAACAACTACATAAATGACCTAAAAGATAAACAAAAAGTTAGGCTTTATATAACGTTGCCTCAAAATAACTTAAATGGCCTATAAAGTTGTATGCGAGAGCATTTTTACTATTGGAAAAAGTCGGTTTTTATAGGGCTAATGGTTTTACTCTGTATATTTATTGTGCAGTCGAAAGTTGCATGGGGACAAGGCAGTTCTTCGAATTATCGTATTGACGAGAGTTTTATAGGACCAGGCGGATCACTTGACAGCGGCTCTACGAATTACCAGTTTCAGAGTGGGCAACAATCAGTCGGCAACACGGGAGTAACAAACGGTATCTCCACAAATTATCAGACACAACAAGGCTACACAACCACTTCGGACCCAACTTTGGCGTGCACGGTCAACACCTCTTCGGTTAATTTTGGTGGTCTCTCTACAAGTGTAACTGCCACATCTACAGCAACGTTCAAAGTCCTAAACTACACTTCTTATGGTTACATCGTTTCTATCATTGGAGCTACCCCTAATACTGGCAGCCATAATCTGACAAATATGAGCTCGACCGGGCCTTCCTCAGCAGGAACTGAACAGTTCGGTATTAACTTAGTTGCCAATACATCACCGACCACATTTGGTGCTTCGCCAGTGCAGATGCCAGATAGCTCATTTTCATTTGGAGTAGCTGCAACAAACTATAATACTACCAATAATTATCGTTATGTCTCCGGTGAGACCATCGCTTCGGCTCCAAAAACTTCAGGCGAAACAGATTACACCATTTCTTATATCATAAATGTTGCCACAACCACCCCTGGTGGTACTTATAGTGGAAATCAAGCTATTGTATGCACCGGGACTTATTAGAAAAAGATTGTTTAAAATAGGGGTATATGATATGTTTAAACTAAAGTTCTTACGGTAAATTACCAACATGTCAAATTTATCCCAAAAACTAAAAAACCTTCAGAAGCGCACAGTTGTCTTAGCTTCTGCGTTTCTACTTGTTTTCGCAAGCTTGGTAGCGATTTTCTCACCCGCACAAGTCAGCGCTGCCCAGATTACATCTCGTAAGCTAACTCTAAGCACCTCTAGCGCAGCTAGTTCTAGTGCGACCACAACCTATACTTTTGACTTCACAACTGCGACAACTGCTACATTTCAATCATTCCAGGCGCAAATCTGCACTACGGCTTCTGGTAGCTGTACCACACCAACAGGTTTTCTAAACTCTTCTTCAACGTTTACATCAACCACTCTATCTGGCACGTGGTCGGTTAGCACTGCTACTGCCGGTAGCATCAGAGCATCAGCTACCGGTGCTTCGAGTACTACGGCTCCAGCTGCCAAACAAATTGTCTTTGGTAACGTACAGAACCCAACAACTACTAACCAAACCTTCTTTGCTCGAATGACTTTGTTCTCAGATGCAGCCTGGACTACCGCAGTGGACACTGGCGTAGTAGCGGCTAGTACGGCAACCCAGATAACTTTAAGCGGTACCATGGATGAATCACTAGTGTTTTGCACCGGTACTTCTATCACTGGCCAAAACTGCGGTACAGTTGCTGGCTCAGCCGTTAACTTTGGTACTTTTTCCACTAGCTCAACTAGCTCAGGAACGTCCGTTATGGCTGCTTCAACCAATGGCGTATCGGGTTATTCAATTACGATTAACGGTACCACACTTACTTGTGGTAGCTGTTCAGGCTCGCCGACTATAGCTGCTTTAGCTTCACAAACTGCCTCATCAACAGGCACCGCTCAATTTGGTACAAATCTAAGGGTAAACACTACACCATCCGTTGGCGCCGATCCTACGGGAACTGGCAGTGGAACATACACGGCCAATTACGGCACCGCTAATCAATTTCGTTTTGTCACAGGTGACAGTGTTGCATCAGCCAGTGGGGCTACAAATGCTAACACATTCACGGTCTCTTATATTGTTAACGTACCCGGTAGTCAAGCTGCCGGTACTTACACAGCTACTATGACCTATATCTGTACAGCGACATTTTGAGAGGCGCCATGAATACAGAAACCTTACTTAATACATTCAAAAAGAACAGGCCAACAAGCCTGTTTCTTGCTTTATTACTTTTACTGCCGACTTTTCTTGTTTTTTTCTCACCCGCACAAGTCAGCGCTGCCCAGATTACATCTCGTAAGCTAACTCTAAGCACCTCTAGCGCAGCTAGTTCTAGTGCGACCACAACCTATACTTTTGACTTCACAACTGCGACAACTGCTACATTTCAATCATTCCAGGCGCAAATCTGCACTACGGCTTCTGGTAGCTGTACCACACCAACAGGTTTTCTAAACTCTTCTTCAACGTTTACATCAACCACTCTATCTGGCACGTGGTCGGTTAGCACTGCTACTGCCGGTAGCATCAGAGCATCAGCTACCGGTGCTTCGAGTACTACGGCTCCAGCTGCCAAACAAATTGTCTTTGGTAACGTACAGAACCCAACAACTACTAACCAAACCTTCTTTGCTCGAATGACTTTGTTCTCAGATGCAGCCTGGACTACCGCAGTGGACACTGGCGTAGTAGCGGCTAGTACGGCCCAGGAGATAAGTATTACAGCGTCAGTCGACGAATCTCTAACATTTTGCTCAGGTACCTCAGGAATTACCAGTTCTAGCTGTGCTGGGGCGACAGGATCCAGCATTGCGCTAGGCACTTTAAGCGCTAGCTCAACAGCGAGTAGCTTCTCCCAACTAGGAGTTGGCACCAATGCGCTCAGCGGATACGCCATTACAATTAATGGCAACACCCTTACTTGTGGAAGTTGTTCAGGCTCGCCAACAATATCAGCTTTAGCCAGTCAGACGGCTTCAACTACCGGAACTGAGCAGTTTGGTGTTAATTTACGCGACAATGCTACACCTAATGTAGGTGTTGATCCTGATGGTTCTGGTACCGCCACACCTACGGCAAACTACAATACTGTTGACCAATTTCGTTTTGTAACTGGAGACAGTATTGCCAGTAAAAATACTGCCGATCAATTTCGTCGATTTCATGTCAGCTACATTACCAATATTAGTACAGGCACTGAGGCTGGGCCCTATTCAACAACAATTACGTATATTTGTACCGCTACCTTTTAGCTGATTTGGTATAATGCTAATCAGTAGCAGATAATAGATTAAAAACAGGGGAGTACATGGGATATCGTCGCTTCATAGCTGCGCTGAGCGTAATATTTGTTGTTTTAGCGCCCTCATTCGCATTTGCCCAAAACAATAATGCTGGCCAAGGCCTTGAAATAAGCCCCCCACTTATAGAAATAAAGACTGATCCGGGAAAAACTCAAGTAATTCAAATCCGAGTCCGAAATGTTACTACCCAAACTTTGATTGTACGAGGGCAGGTTAATGATTTTGTGGCTGCCGGTGAAGATGGAAGACCAAAACTACTGCTCGATAGCAATGAACAAAGTCCTTATTCAATTAAGCCCTGGATAGATGCTACCTCTAGCGTAACTTTGAACCCTTCTGAGAGAAAGACAATCGACGTTACCATGAATGTTCCACCTAACGCCTCACCAGGAGGACATTACGGAGTAATTCGTTTTACGGGAACGCCTCCAGAACTAGAAGGGACAGGTGTATCATTATCAGCTAGTGTCGGCACTCTTGTCTTGGCGACAGTTTCCGGCGACGTACATGAACAAGCCCATATTGCTCAGATAGTTACGTCGCAAAATGGTAAGAACCGAAACACGTTTGAATATGGACCAGTCACTATTACGACTCGTGTACAAAATACCGGAAATGTACATATACAGCCTAGCGGCACAATACGTGTTACTAATACTTTTGGCAAAACTGTGGCAACATACCAGTTTAATCAAGATAAAGGCAATATATTGCCTCAGAGCGTTCGCAAATTCAATGAAACTCTGAATAAAAAATTATTGTTCGGACGGTATAAAATCCAGGCGGACGTAGTTTATGGTAGTAATAAGACTATAACGGGGGCCAGTACGACTTTTTGGGTAATTCCATACAAACTTATACTCATCGTTATAGCAGCTATAGCCTTGCTTATTTTCATGGTTCGGCGATACAATCGCCTGATTGTAAAGCAGGCTACTAAAAAGAAACAAAGTAATGGCTCAACAACCAAGAAAAAGAAAAAATAAGGGTTTAAGTAAGCACCAGAAGCCTAATCAAATAATTGCGCATTCACGGTTAGGGGTGCGGGTAGCGCATCATCAACATACTGGTCGTAAAATCCCTTTGCGCTATACCTCGTACGTAATTCTATTCTTTATACTGGCACTGACAGGCTTAGTCATATTGTTTGCTAGTATCCAGGTTCATGCTGACCAGCAGGCATCTGGGTCAATTCAATTATCGGGTACGGTCCCAGGGCCACCACCAACCCAAGCCGCAGTCATCACTAGCCCAGTAAACGGCCAACACTTTACCAATAGTCTTATAACGGTAAGTGGTACTTGCGCAGCCGATCTGTTTATTGATGTTTATCGCTTTGGCATACAAGCTGGATCAACACTTTGTAATGAAAATGGTACATTTAGCCTCACTATAACTCTTGTACCGGGCAACAATGATCTGATGGCACGCAGTAGCGATAGCTTCGGACGTTATGCACCTGATTCCAACGTTGTTAACGTCGTGTATGATGCTCCTGCCGTTCCTGTCATCCCGGGCTCAAGAAGTACAGGACGTCCATTTTTACTTTATCTGGCTCCGCTTCAAAGGGGTGTATCCGCTAATGTAGTTCTTAAGATAAGCTATGACATCTCAGGTGGAAACCCGCCATACGCTGCTGCAATTGCATGGGGGGACAATACTCCACCGGAAGTGGTATCACTTGATAAAGAAGGTAATTATCAGGCTTCGCACACTTATAAATCTACAGGTACTCACATTGTCAGCATAACGGCCACCGACCTTGTGCATCGCCAAGCCTACATTGAGAGTACCGTTATCGTGAATGGCACTGTTCCTGCCAGCACAATTACCAGGGGTTGTGAACAAGCTAGTACGAACACCAGTTGTTTATTACCAAGTTCGCTCACTAATTTTATTCAAAAAATATGGCCCGCTTTTATAATTACTTGCCTCATGACACTTAGCTTTTGGTTTGGTGAACGTATCGTCTTTTGGCGATACAAACACAACCACAAATTATTTGCTAAATAATCAATTAATTAGGAACTAGTTTTACTCTATAAAAACTGTTGTTTGTCTCGGGATAGAGGACTATAATGATAAGTGCATTTTCAGTCAATATAAAAACCTTAAACAAAAGCGAAAATGCATCAGCAAAAACGTTCGTACTGGCTTTGGTTCTTGTTACCTCTGGTAGCAATTGTGGCCACTACAGTGTTCACTGTGGTGGCTTTGTTGCATCCTGGACCTGTGAAGGCTGCAGCTGGCATCAACGAACAAATTAATTTCCAGGGTAGATTACTAACCAATACAGGGGCGGTTGTACCTGATGGTAACTATAATGTTCAATTTAAGATTTACCAGGATGGCAACGGAATACTTGGTGGAGGTGATGAAACGCTCAAATGGACTGAAACTAGAGAAAGTGGTAATAAAGTACTAGTAAAGAATGGCTATTTTTCGGTATATCTAGGCAGTGTAACGGCCTTTGGGGGCAGTATTGACTGGAACCAGGATACTCTATGGTTATCAATAAATATCGGTGGAACAGCGTCACCTTCTTATGACGGTGAGATGAGTCCCTTTACTCGGTTTAGCTCAACCCCTTACGCTTTAACTGCAAAATATTTAGGAGGGCTAGATAAGACTGGTTTTATCCAAAACCAAAATAGTTCTCAGCAAGCAACAAGCAACTTCTGGATTTCTGGGACAGGGAGAGCAGACACTTCTTTTAGCACACCTCTGTTAACAACAGCTTCAGGTAACCTGCTCCTCGATCCTGCTAGCGATACTATTATTCAGGGTTCTACTGCCAACACTAGCGCCTCAGCTCTAAAGGTTACAGACTCCGGAGGTAGTAACAGCCTTCTTCTTGTGCGCAATGACGGTAATGTCGGTATTGGCACAAGCGCGCCATTGACTAGGTTGGATGTAGTAGGCTCTACTCGCCTAAAGGCTACTGCTACCTCAGTTCTTACAGGTAGTATTGATCCGACAGCCTCTACGTCTGTAACTGGTGTGAGCACACTATTTAATACTGAATTAGTTGTCGGCGATCGAATTACAGTATCAGGTGAGACTCGTACGGTTATAACGATTGCTTCCAATACTTCTTTAACGGTTGACACGGCCTTTAGTGATAATGCCAATGATACTAGCGTAGACAGACTACCGGCGGCTCTGACGGTCAAGGATAGTTCGAATGGATTATTGGGTTATGTACGCGATGATGGTGCGCTTCATTTTGCAAACAGTGTCGATGGCAATCAAATTGGACGACTAATAATAAATTATCAATCATCTAGCAATCCCGTAATATCAGGTGAGGGCGGCAGTATTTATAATGGTTCTGATCTGATCTTCATGTCAGGTAAGAATCTTGAAACAATTGCTCAATATACTACTGATTTTGAATTTATTCATACCAGACCTACATCAAATGATCACGGTTGGAAATTTGAATCTTACGATGAAGCAGGTAGCTCTCTGGTTACTCGTTTCCGCGTCGGGGGCGGCGATCCTACACAAGTAGGAGCTTATGCAAAAGGTGTTGCTAATCAGACGGCTGATTTATTTGAGGTACAAAACTCGGCAGCTGCCAACGTATTTGCCGTAGGATTTGGTACCAAACCAGTTACCGTCGCGGGTGCTGGTACATCAGGTGGTACGGTCCTAACCTTGAATGGTAATGCCGGGGGTGATACTAGTGGTACCGGCACCACGGCTGGCGCGGGCTCTGCGGTTAGTCTTACAGCTGGTGCAGGTGGTACCAGTAGCGGCGGAACGAATGTTGTTGGTGGAGCAGGCGGTGCTATTACTTTGAATTCAGGAGCAGGCGGTGCTTCCACGGGTTCAGCAGTCAACTCTAATGGAGGTACATTTACTCTCCAAGGCGGAGCTCCTGGAACTGGCGGCGGCGGTGCTGCCGGCATTTATGGCAATATAGTTATGCAAAGCAGCGGTGGTAACGTTCTGGTTGGTACCAATACCTCGACTACAGCAAATGCCCCCCTCGAAGTCCAACGTAACCAAAACTCGGCCATAGCTGTCAGTGTCCGCAATACTGATGGTGGCACCGGTGCTCTTAGTGCCTTTTCTGCCTACAACGACAGCAGCGGTGTAGGCTATGGCTTATTTGGCGCTGGCGGCACCGGATATACCACACTAGCAATCCTTCAGGACCGAGCCTTTGTTGACTCGGGTACTAACCTAAGCGGCATTGCCATTAATACTCAAGGCGCCCAACCAATCGTGTTTGGTGTTAATAACAGTGAAGTAGGCCGCTTCCACACCGACGGCAACTTTGGCTTAGGGGACACCAGTCCAGCTTACATGTTAACAGTTGGCTCAGGCGATCTATTCGGGGTCAACTCTTCTGGTAATGTAGTTTTCAGTGATACGGCTCATACCATCAGCACTAACGCTGAGACGACTGCAAATGCAGCTGGAAATAATCTTACTGTAACTGCTGGTGCGGCTAACGGCTCAACTACCGGTAACGTTGGTGGTGTTTTGGTACTCCAAGGTGGTGCTGCTGCCGGATCAGGCAATAACAATGGTGGCAATATAACCCTAGATGGTGGAGCAGCCACCGGAACAGGCACCAAAGGCTACGTCGTACTGCAGGGAAGCACTGGCAGTGTTGGCATAGGTGCAATAGCTCCATTGGATAAGCTAGATCTGCAAAATGGTAATCTCAGGCTAGAAGATTCCACTGTTAGTACGACTGCCAAGTTTGATACGGCCGGCAGTTCTGTCAGCGCAACAGGGAATAACATTATCATTAACGGATCGGCAACAGCTCGACCTGAAATAGCTCTTTATCGAGGTAACAACCAGTATCCACAATTTGCCATCAAACAAACTGCCACTGCCAACCAGGGTGCTTCTCTGTGGGCCGGAACTGGATCTGCCGTTCCAATAGAAGCTGTGACAATAAGGGAATCCGGCAACGTCGGCATTGGCACCACTACACCGGGGGCTCTTCTGGATGTAAATCTACAGAACGCTTCTTCAATAACAGCTGAAAAAATAGGGTTTAGAAACGCAGGTACTGCTCAGACTTTGACTGACGGGACCACCATATCAGACTGGAGAGCCGGGCAGTTTATCGCCCCAACTCTAAACGGAGTTGCCGCAGGTGGAACTGAAACAGTTACTAATGCCGCGACGCTTTATGTAAATGATGCCCCTTCTGGATCGAATATAACCATAACTAATCCTTATGCGCTTTGGGTAGACAGTGGTTTAACGCGTTTGGACGGGGCGTTATCGTTAAGTACTGCCAGCCCAGGAACGGCTGGAACGTACCTTCTATCTTCGACTAACTCTACAACTCTTAACACCAGCTCTCAAACTTATGGACTGTTTGGCGAGGTGACAAATGCCGGGACAGGAAATATACAAGGAGTTAGAGGGGCGGCTCAATCAAATGTTGCGGGGACTGTTGCGCAAGTCTCGGGAGTATCGGGTTCTGTTCGAGCTCAAAATGCTTCTACGGTTATTACCTCCGGCCGTACTTTAGAAGCCCTGGCTCCCTCTGTCACAGGCGCTATTACTACCCAGAATGGACTTTACGTAGCTAATCAAGGTGCAGCTGGAGTGACTACTGCCTACGGCCTGTTTGTAGCAACCCAATCAGGGGCTGGAACTAATTACGCGGCGGCTTTCCAGGGCGGGAACGTCGGTATTGGCACCACTACGCCTGGTGCTGCTTTGGATGTAAACGGAACGGCCATCATTCAGGGTGCAAGCGCACTAACTCTTGGGCTAGCTTCTACCAACACAGGCGCTGCTATTTTCAAAAACTCCGGTGGCACTAACACTGTTACCCTTCAGGCCTCGAATACCAATCCAGGATCGAGTTTTGCTATAACTTTGCCTACCAGCGCCGGTAGTGCCAGTGATTGTCTTAAGAATACTGGTACACCGGGAGTCCTAACTTTTGGATCCTGCAGCGCAACTTCGGTCACTTTACAGTCGGCTTATGATGCCGGCAACACCATCACCACCACAGACGCTAGAAACATAGATATAACTCTAGCTGACACTGCTACAGACCAAACGTTCAGAATCACCCAAGCCGGAACAGCCAACGCTTTGTTCGTAGGCGATGACGGTACCTTTACTGACTCCACCCCATTTGTCATAGATGCTAGTGGGAATGTGGGTATAGGGACAGCGAGTCCAGTCAGCACTCTGCAAGCTAAGAGCACAACCTTTGGTAGCTATTCTAGCGCTACAGGTGTTACCGCTGATGCCAGCTTCCTATTTCAATCTGACCTGACAACTAAGTCTACGAATACTTACTACAATGGCGGTAACTTCGAAACCACAACTGCTTTCTCTACAGTTGGCTCCCAATATATATTATCTGGCTTATATGGTGGTGCTGTTGTTAAATCAGGCGATTCAGCAACTTGGGCAGCCGGTAGTTCAATCGCTGGCGCGTCACTGGCTAGCCAATACTACGGAACCGGCTCGATTCCACAAATTTACGGGTTAAATATTACCAACTTACGAGGCACTAGCGCCGGCACAGTAACTAACCTGGATGGAATAAATATATCCCAATCAAACCTTACCGGCAGCGGTACCATTGCCAAGATATCGGGTATCACAATCCAGCGTCCAGCTAGCACTGCCGGTGCCACTATCACCAATATCTACGGGATGTTCATAAACAACCAAACACCAGCCGCAGGCACTTTAACGAACCCCGCTTACGGCATATACCAAGCCGGTACAGGTGACTACAACTACTTTGGTGGCAACGTAGGTATAGGCGAAACCACCCCAGCAGCTCTATTGACAGTCGGTAATGGTGACCTGTTCCAGGTGAATTCTAATGGCTCCGAAACCATCGCTCAGTCTGCTGTCTCTGGCGGCCAGATCGCCTTAAAAGTTACCCCAGGCGCTCACACCGCCGTTACAGCTGAAGCGATCGACTTACAGGTGGCAGCTCACACTGATACTATTACAGGTGGCTATTCTACTCAACGCTTCACACTCTTTAGCCAACCCACTATTACTGCTGGCTCGGCTTTAACTGTTACCGACTCTGCCACCGTCGCAATTGCCGGCGCCCCAATCAAAGCTGGTTCTGCAGTTCTGACCAACACCTACGGTTTGCTCATTCAGGGTAATCCTGTTTCGACCGCTACAAACTCTTATGGCCTTAGCGTTAATGCTCAATCTGGTGCCAGTAACAACTACGCTGCTATTTTTCAAGGCGGGAATGTCGGCATCGGAACGGCAAGCCCGTCAGCTAGCTTGAATGTAGTACGTTCTACTGCTGGCGAAATTATTAAAGTACAAAGTACCGATGGCGGCGCTACGGTTGAAGGGCTCGTTTCAGTCCAAGGTGACAATGCTGCCGATAAAGCTATCTCTGTCCAGGTTACAAGTGATACCTTCGCCCGCTTTGTTGTAACAGCCGATGGCCAGGTAGCCTTTGGTTCCGGCAGCGGAAGTCGTGATGTTGGCATATATCGCAGTGCCGCCAAGACACTGACTCTATATGACAACGTCAGCGGTAGCACAAATGCAGCTCTGGTTGTCCAAGGCACAGGCTTATTCAAAACCCCTGTAGACTCTACAACTGGCTTCCAGATCCAGGACGCCGATGGCGGTACTCCAATACTTAATGTTGATACTGATAATGAAAGAGTAGGCATCGGCACCGCTGCGCCAAGTGACAAGCTTGAAGTAGTGGGCGATATTGTTTCCAAAGGCACTTCATGGACCACCCGTACGAGCGCAGCTGATAACAATTGGCAATCAGTTACATACGGGAACGGCATGTTCGTCGCAGTAGCCGGCTCTGGCACCGGTAATCGGGTGATGACATCACCCGATGGCATCAACTGGACCACGCGCACAAGCGCTGCCGATAATGACTGGCGCGCAGTGACTTATGGCAATGGTCTATTCGTGGCAGTTGCAGGTTCCGGCACCGGTAATCGGGTGATGACATCACCCGATGGCATCAACTGGACTATTCGTACTAGTTCTATTGACAGCAACTGGCTTGATATTACTTATGGCAATGGCCTATTTGTGGCCGTTGCTGATACTGGCGGCACAAACAGTGTCATGACATCCCCAGACGGTATAACCTGGACTACTCGAACTGCCGTAAGCAACACTTGGGCTAGTGTTACCTACGGTAATGGCCTATTCGTAGCGGTTGCGTACACGGCTGGTACCCAGGTTATGACCAGCTCGGATGGTATTACCTGGGCAGGTGCATCAGCAGCTGCTAGCAAAACTTGGACATCAGTCACTTATGGCAATGGTTTGTTTGTGGCAGTGGCCCAACCGAATATAAGTGCCGGCAGTCTGGTAATGACTTCTACAAACGGCACCAGCTGGACAAGTCGCACCAGCGCCGCAGATAACGATTGGCACGGCGTTACTTATGGCGATGGCCTATTTGTAGCTGTAGGGAAGAGCGGCACAGGTAACCGAGTTATGACGTCACCAGACGGGACGAATTGGGTCACCAGAACAAGTGCTGCCGACAATACCTGGGAGAGGGTTACCTACGGCAATGGTATGTTTGTTTCCGCCTCCTCTAGCGGTACTGGCAACCGCGTTATGACGTCAGGAAAAACAGACCTAACAGTAGTCTCGGCTAATAATCTTTACCAAGGGGGCTTAACAGTCAGAGACAAGCTGGAGGTCATTGGTGATATTTACTCTAAAGGCACCTCTTGGACCACCCGCACCAGCGCCGCTGACAATAACTGGGTTAATGTGGCCTATGGCAATGGTTTGTTTGTGGCAACCGGTATAAGTGGTAGTGGTAATCGCGTCATGACCTCACCAGACGGCATAAATTGGACCACCCGCACCACACCGGCTGACAATAGCTGGTATGGAATAACTTATGGGAACGGCCTATTTGTGGCAACCGCCACTAGCGGCACCGGCAACCGTGTAATGACCTCGCCTGATGGCATCAACTGGACTATTCGGGCCAGCGCTGCTGACTCCGGGTGGAATAACGTAACCTATGGTGAGGGCATGTTTGTGGCGGTGGCAAATGGGACTTCTGGTGGTAACAAGGTAATGACCAGCCCAGATGGCATCACTTGGACACTTCGAACAACGCCTGCTGATAACGAATGGTACAGCGTGACTTATGGTAATGGACAATTTGTGGCCGTTGGCTATGCGGGTACAGCCAACCGGGTCATGACCAGCCCTAATGGCATCACCTGGACTCTTCAAACTAGTGCGGCTGATATTCATTGGACTCACGTAACCTACGGTAACGGTATGTTTGTTGCCGTGGCGAATAATGATGTGAGTAGTCCAGGGCAACATGTCATGACCAGCCCTGATGGGGTCGCCTGGACACTTCGTAACACTCCAGCCGATATCCATTGGATGAATGTGGTCTATGCCGAAGGTCTATTTGTAGCGATTTCTAACAGTGGCACCGGCAACCGGGTCATGACTTCTCCGGATGGCATCAACTGGACTATTCGACCAAACCCGACCGACAATAACTGGGAAGGATTGGCTTATGGAAATGGGATATTTGTAGCAGTAGCTTGGAGTGGCACCGGCAACCGTGCTATGACATCAGGCAAGACTAATCTAACGGTGGTTTCTGCCGACAATCTCTACCAAGGTGGCATTACTAGTAACGGTAATATAGTTGTTGGCGCCCAAGGGGATGCCACGGCTCATAACTTTGCATCGGGTTGCGGCTGCCTGACTAACTCAGCGGTTGGTACCTTTGGATCGGGTGCGGCCGATACTAACCGAGATGCAGTGACTAGCTCCGTGGTATACAAGGGCAAGCTATTTATCTCTACAAAAGAAACAGATCTAGCCGGTGTCTACCGTTACGATGGCGGAACTAACCCATGGACATTGGTTACAAATGCGGCTGGTAAGGCTGTAAGCGGCGATACCGCGAATATTGACTCGTACACCATGACGGTTTACAACGGTACGCTCTACATCGGGAGCCAGGGCACTGCAAGCACGGCGGGACTCTATTCAAGCACTACTGCTGATACTGGTACAGACGTATTCTCGGCTACGTTAGTAAATCCCGCGCGAGGTAGCTTTGGCATGAGCCAGACAGTAATAGACGGGGTGGCCGATATTGCGATCTGGCGGGGAACTATGTATGTGCTTACCCAGGAAGCCAACGTTGCGGAACTGGGGCGTTGGGACGGTGGAACCACCTTTACTCAGATAAATGCCACTGACGGTAAGGGTGCGGCCGAAGTTACTGCCGATATAGACGGTGGTGTGCTTGGTGTGTTCCAGGACCGTCTTTATTGGGGGGCCCAAACCGCAGCTCTCACAGCTCGAATCTATACCTGGAACGGAACGGGTACGGCCGTTAGTTTAACGCTGATGAACACTGCCGGCACTTTTGGGGCTGATGGTACCGAAGTGGATGTAACTAGCATGTCGGTTTGGAATGGTGATCTGTATATAGCAGTCAGCAAAGCTGATGCGGCGGGCATATATCGGTACAATCCCGTGCCTTACTCAGTTGATGCTACTAGTACAAACTGGCAACTAGTCAGTAATGCTGTAGGTAAGGTCACATCAGGTGATACTGCCAACATAGACTCGGTTATTCTAAGGACTTATAACGGTCGACTCTACGCTGGTTCGGCCAACGCCACCAACGGAACAGGAGCTTTGTACGAGTATGACGGTACCAAGGGCAACTGGACCTTGATTAACACCACTCGCGGTGACTTCAACGGTAATACCACCACCGATGCCGTCAGTATGCTGCAGGAATTTAACGGCACTCTTTATGTGGGCGTGGATGACGGTACTGCCAACAAAGGCGCCGTTTATACTTGGAGTAAGACCGCCCAGAACTCCTATGCGCTAAGATTTGACTCGGGCGGAAATAACTACGGTGCCATCAGTTTTGTTGGCAATCGCCAGGCAAGTGACGGTATTGGGCACTACGGAGTGTTCAACTTCTCAAATTCCATTGCTCTATCAACAGGCGCCTTTGACTACGCTGAAGATTACCCAACGCTTGATTCTACTCTTAAGCCCGGGGAACCGGTTAGTGTTGATCCAAGCTATCCGGAACATGTAAAGCGAGCAAGGCCGGGCGAAACCATACTAGGTGTTGTTTCGGAAAATCCAGGCTTGAGACTCTCCTCAGACGCGACTCCTGCCAGTGGCGCCGAATGGGTGCCAATAGCTCTTGTAGGGCGAGTGCCAGTTATTGTGAGCGGTGAAGCAGGCCCAATCAAGGCCGGTGATTTGCTGGAAGTGTCTAATACCCCCGGTGTACTTAGAAAAGCTGGAAGTCATGGCCAAGTAGCTGGTTCAGCTCTCGAAAGCTACACATCAGCAGGAGTTTCTAAGATTATGATGTTTGTAAACCCAACTTGGTATGTGTCTGACGAATGGCTTAATAGCATAACCAACAACGTCGATGGCATCAAATTGAGCAGCACTGATGGTTTGACAATTGAAAATGGTGAAGGCGAACAAGTTGCCAATATTGATCGTTCAGGCAATGCTACGTTTGCTGGTACTGTAACTGCCGACAAGATAAAAGCTAACCAAATAGAAGGCTTAGAAATCTATACCGATAAGCTCGGACAGCTAATCAAAAAGACAGAGAAATCTCAAACCGGCAATAGCGGTGAGGTAAGTAATACAACGGATTCTACTTCAACTCCGGCCATGGATCTAAATAACTTGAGCGTGCAACAACTAATGGTTGCACTTAACGTTCATGTTGACGGCAAACTGTTTGCCGGTGGTCTAGAGATTGAAGGTGAAGCTAATTTCCTAGACCTTGCAAACTTCCAAAAGCTCGTTACTTTCAACAGCCGGGCTATATTTAAGCAAGACGTACAGTTCTTAGGCCGACCAACATTTAACAATGACACCGGAGGCTTCGCCACGATTAAGCAAGGACATCAGCAAGTAGAGATCAAATTCACTAAAGAATATGCTAAAAAGCCAGTTGTAAACGCTACCGTAACTGATGGCCAATTCATTACGTATACAGTAAAAGATGTCAGTGAAAAAGGCTTTATCATCATTCTCAAGGATCCAGCTCAACAAGATATCCAGTTCAATTGGACGGCATTTGCTATCGACAATGCCCAAACGCAAGTTTCAAAGCTGCCAGATGGTCTAGAACCATAAGTTTTATGGTAAAGTGATAAATAATGGCAGGGAAATCAACAAAAACCAAGAAGTCTACGGTGTCCAAAAAACCACAAGTCGTTGAGCGAACAGAAGCGGTTCAGCAGGATAACCGATCTGCTAAAAAGTGGCTCAACAAGAAGACACTCATAAGCGCCAGCGTCCTTATTGTTATTGGTTTATTAACCTGGCAGTATATTGCTGCCCGGCAGGAAGTAAAGAAACTGTCTGATTCAAAAAATAATTCGCAACTAGCTAAAGAAGAAGTAATAAAAAAAGTAAGCAAAATTGCTCTTGTGCCCAGCGACGAAACACCGGTCGTGGCGAGCGTAAGCGATATTTCCAAATTTAAGAGCAATCCACTTTTTGATCAAGCCCAAAACGGTGATAAATACCTAACTTATGCTAAATCTGGCCGAACAGTCATATACCGGCCATCAACCAATCAAATTATTACTACTGTGACACTTAAGCCTGAAGATTCTTCAAAAACAACTCAATAAAATCAAAAATTATCTATTGGCGGGCCCGACCGGATTCGAACCGGCGATCTCCTCCGTGACAGGGAGG
>CAZLTB010000011.1:18058-22332 GCA_964562505.1 uncultured Candidatus Saccharibacteria bacterium | reverse complement strand
TGGAAGTGCTCTACCACTGAGCTAAGACGGCTTAATGGTGCAGTGCGTGTCCCATGCTTGGAACACACTGCTACCTAGTCTACTACGGATAGCGGAGAAACTTGAAGCGCTCGGCTTTACTTATGTAAATGGCGAAGTATTTGTCATGGGATTTGAGGAGACCCAAGATGTTTAGGCTCCGAAAAACTTATCCTCAAGACCTTCTGAAGTCTGGCTTATATGATGAACACTCATTCTACCCCGCATTTATGCGTGATTTAAAGCAGAGTAAGCACGAAGTAATCATTGAATGTCCCTACATGACAATGCCGCGAGTACTTTCAATTAAGCCAACGCTCAAAAAGCTTGTCAGGAAAGGTGTGAAAGTTAGGGTTCATACTCGCTTTCCAGGGCATCACGATCAGTTGCTTCGTATTCAAGCCTGGCAGGCCACAAAGGAGTTAAAGCAAGTTGGTGTGAGGGTCTTCTACTTCTACGACTATCATCACCGCAAATTAGCAATACTAGACAGCAGAATTATGTATGAAGGCAGTTTGAACATTCTGTCGCAAAATAAAAGCCGTGAGATTATGCGGAGAATTGAGTCTGAACAGCTGGCAAAGCAAATGATACGCTTTTTACGCTTAAAACCTTGGTATTCGTCTATACTATAGGACACATATGGCCAAAGAATACGAATACACCGAAGCAGACATAGAAAAAATGATTGCTTACATTAGGACTGAAGACCCGGAAAACGCAACACCAGAGATGGCTATTAAGATGCTTGAGACCGAGTTCGCCAAACATCACCTACTGTCCCACAATAATCCCGAAATTCACGAAGCAATTTATAACGACTTCAAGAAAAACGCACAGAGTAACTAGTATCCCAACAACTCAGAAGCTTGAACTCCCAAGGCTTTGCTGATTTTCTCAACGGTTTCAAGGGTTGGCTTTTTAGTTGCACCTTGCTCAATTTTAGCAATTATGTTTTTATGCAGGCCTGCTTTATCAGCTAATCTTGCTTGGCTGTAACCTTGTTTTATACGAATTGATGCTAAACGCTTCCCTAGGATAGCTGTCATATAGATACCGTTGCTTACGCCAATGTATTACTTGGCTTCATTCTACCATGCTAAAATAGGTTCAAACAGCACCGTGGTGGGCGGAAAGTTTCACCCACTATGATACTAAAAGAATTTTTATCTGATATCAAAATTGTCTCCGATTTTCTGAATTCAACAGACTTGGTTGGTCAAATTAGAACGTGCGCAACTATCGCGGAAGGCGCAAAGTCGGGTACAGAGACTGATTGGCGAACAGTACTCTCGAATAAATTTGACGAGATCAATGATATAGTTTTAGGTTTTGAGTCAAAAAACGCCACCTTATTAATTGAGAACACTTACCTTAAGGCTAGCAATGACGGCGGTTTAATTACAAACTACCGGGAAGCTATTAGCCGGATTTTTGAAGATATAATTACTGCAGACGCTCAAACTACCGCCTTAGCCGAGCAGTTGCAAACTTTTAAGACCCATACGGAACAAATTTTAGGTGGATTCCAAACCGTCGGGGTCGAATTACCCCAACTAGAAGCGAGCGACCTCAACTTGGCCATGTTTGAGTTTAAATACTCAACGGATATAAGCAACCTTAAGGAGCTTTCTGGAACCTCAAGGTTGTTAAACATGCATCTGCGCTCAATTTGTAAGCTTGACCTCACAATACCAACGACCGACATAGAAATATCAGTCGTTTCTAAATCATCCCCTTTAGCCATCAAAGCCTGGCTTTCAAAGAAAACTGCGGATGTTCTTAATAAAATAATCTCCGATGGATTGGAAAATTTCAAAAAAATACAAGAATTACGCTCGATGTCAGAATCCATTCGTCAACAAAAACTCGATACACGGGGCAAAAAACTTGAACTCGCGCTTCAACAACGTAGAGCAGAGCTTGAAATACAGGTAATAGACAACATTACCAATCAGCTTATGCGACGCTTTCCAGATGATAGCCAAAACGGTACTAAAAATGAGGTTGAAGTAGGCGTGAAAAAAGCTGTTGACTATTTCATCACACAAACGAGCAAAGGGTTGGAAATCCGGGTTCTACCAACCGCTAGCGATATAACATCAGATGAACAAGGCAAAACTGTTATACAAAAGTATCAACACAAGCTTGAAGAAGCTGAAGAAATTCTAAAGCAACTGCCTGAGCGTATTGAGGCAGATACTGAAACTGAACCAGAAGAATAACTCAGACATTAAATATCCTCTCATTTAAAAAACAGATTGTTTAATACATATAGGGGTTCGGAATGTAAGCATAACCATATATATAGTGTAGTCATTGTTAAAATTCTCACATACACACGGCAAATGCTTCGCTATATTAACCGTTGCGGTGGGGTTTTGAGGGGAGAATCAATGATAAAACGCCACCGGCTGAAATTTATCACCACATTAGTTAGCTTCAGTGTGCCGATACTGCTCTCCCCTCACGCGCTTGCAGCCACCGGCGATGTTAGTAGTGTTGAAAGTTTTATACGTAGCCTTATCCAGGTTCTAGCAGGACTAGCCGGTCTCATCGCGACCGGCTTTTTCGTAGTTGGCGGTTTTACTTACATAACGAGTACCGGTAATCCCGAACGGCTGGACAGAGCCAAGCATACCTTGCTCTACTCTGGGCTGGGCTTAGCCATTATAATCGGCGCATTTGTTATCAGTAATATTGTCACCACGCTGGCAACTAACGCTTTCGGTAAGTAAACGTATGATACCTTCGGCTATCCAGCTTAGCCGGATGGCCGACGTTTCCGCGGCCAGTAATGCAATGCACCAGTTCGTAGCGCCGGTAATGCTGACGCTGGTTGGACTGGCGTCACTAGCCTGCGTTTTCTTTCTAGTAACCGCTGGCTTTGCTTACGTTACCAGTAAAGGTAATCCAGATAAGCTAGAACACGCTAAAAAGGTGCTCAAGAACGCCATAATTGGCCTGGTTATAGTTCTAGCCGCAGGTACGTTGACCAGCATCCTGACTCACGCTTACGGTGCCCCAAGCACAGCTGGTATTGAGCACTTGCCGTCTCTAACCGCCATACAGCCAGCTGATTCCGGCGGCGGCATTGTCGATATTCTCATCAAAGCCATTGTTGGCCTGTTCAAACACATCATTGAATCTGCCGCAACGCCGTTTATCAAAGGTCTCAATTACTTCACTAAAGGTACACCACTGATGGCTGAGAACTCGGCCGTCTTTAAGCTCTGGTTGACAATTGTCGGCATTACCGATGCCTTATTTGTACTGGTGGTCGCTCTGCTGGGCTTCCATGTCATGAGCGCGGCCAGTTTAGGGCTAGATGAAATTGAGTTTAAGCATTTACTACCGCGACTAGCTGGAGCCTTTTTGCTTATTAACACCTCTATCTTTGCGATTGACGCCATTATTTCCTTATCCAACGGCATGATCAACGCTCTCGTTGCCGGATTTGGCCAGACAACCGTGTGGGATGTGTTGTCAGCCATTGCTAGTAAAGCTGGTTCACTCGGCTTGGTAGCACTGATGATCATGGTGGTCTTCCTCATCTTAGCCGTTATCCTGCTTGTATATTACGTGATGCGCTTAGTCGTACTGTACCTCGGTGCCATTCTGGCTCCATTAGTGATTTTGTTGGCCCTGGTGCCAGGCTTCAAAGATTTTGCTGTTACAGCAGCCAAAACATACTTTACGACGGTATTCGTACTTTTCGTCCACGTCGTGATTCTGATGCTAGCAGCCTCTATTTTCGGCGGTATGCTGGCAGCCAATCCGGACAAGACCTTTGACCCGATCATGGGCACTATTGTCGGTGTTGCAACGCTTATTACCCTACTAAAAACTCAAGGAGTCATGATGCAGTTGTCTTATGTGGCGGTTGGTCCCAGGGCGCTACGCAAGCTGGGAAGTGAGTTTACGACCGGGGTTAGTTATTTAACCGGCAAAGCCAAAGCCGTGCGTGGTTCTGTTAGTAAACCAAGCAAGAAGGAGGCCTGAGATGAAGACCACGATTGTGCCGGCTCAAGTAACAACTGTTGAGGATAAAGTGGCCGGCAACCTCAGCTTTAGCCAATTATTGCTGCTCGCGCTGCCGGTATTTATGAACGGTACTTTGTTTGCCCTAGTGCCGCCGCTCATGGGCGTAACAGTATTCAAGGTTTTGATAGGAGTGTCACTAACTATTATCTGCCTAGTGCTGGCTATCCGTATCAAAGGCAAGATTATCCTGTTCTGGATTACCATATTGCTGC
>CAZLTB010000011.1:0-18048 GCA_964562505.1 uncultured Candidatus Saccharibacteria bacterium | reverse complement strand
GGCAGGGATGACACGCTACGCCACTCGGCCGCGTTACTACATTTATAACAAGAACAACATGTACCTCAGACAGCCAGTCAAAGATTTTGCCATTGAACAAGAACCAGTAGCGGTAATGGTGAGCAAAGCAAAAGAAATCTCCCTGCCACTTGTACCAACTCATGCCAGAGCCCGTTTAGAGCAATCAATGGCTGACCCTAGAGCTAAGTTTCATCTGAAAGCGGAGAAAGGAGGCCTGCGTGTCTATATCTCTGAAGTCAAAGAAGAAAGAGTCTAGCCGACGGCAAATTGCCATAGAGGGCGTGCGCGATGGCATACTGCTGCTTCCAAACAACCAATATCGTGCAGTCTTGCAGATTTCATCCGTCAACTTTGAGCTTAAAAGTGAAGCCGAGCAAGACGCCATTATTGATACCTACCAGAGTTTTCTCAATTCTCTGAATACGCCATTGCAAATAGTGATTCGGATCAGAGAAATGGACATGGACAAATATCTGGCGGAGTTTGCCGAGCGCGTAAAAAACGAATCGGAATCTATATACAAATCCCAAAACAAAAATTACACCGAGTTTGTCCGTAGCCTTATTAGTACCAATAAAATCCTGACCAGGCACTTCTACGTTATTATCCCATTTACTGCCAAAGAGAAAGATTTTGATGTAGTCAAAGAGCAGCTTACTAACACCATAGACATTGTTGCTAAAGGATTAGGACGCCTGGGGATGCATTCACAAGCATTAAACAGCCTGGAAATACTGGACTTGTTCTACGGCCTTTATTCGCCGGCTCAAGCTAAGCGCCAGCCACTATCCGCTCAGACTATACAATTGCTCACGGAGAGTTACCTATGAATAAGGCACTGCTAACCAAACCAAAGCAAGTTATCTCACGACCTTTTCGCAAAGTACACAACTGGAAGAAAACTCGAGCTGAGCGGCCAAAGGACTTGGCCTTATCCTTTGGCGAGCAAGATCCGATGGACATCATTTCCTATGCTGGATTAGAAGAACAAATAGACCACCTCATTATTGATGGCCAGTTTGTCCGCTCATTGTTCATCTCCGGCTATCCGTTTGTAGCCAATTCTGGCTGGCTCAATAGCCTTATTAATTTCAATCATAATGCCGATATTTCCTACCACTTGGCCAGCGTTGATGCGACTCAGGCACTGCCGAAGCTGCACCGTAAAATTACGGAGCTGGAAAGCACCAAACGCGCCATGATGCGGGCTGGCAAGATAATAGGCCCGGAAGTGACAGATCCTCTAGAATCAGCCACTGTACTACGGGATAAAATCCAGCGCGGCCAGGAAAAGCTATTTCAAGTATCTATTTACGTCACCATTACAGCCGATAACCTAACCGAGCTGGATAAAACCACTAAGCTTCTTGAAACGGCCCTCTCAGCCCGCCTTTTTTATACCAAAGTGGCTCGTTACCAACAATTAGAGGGCTTGCAGTCGGTTTTACCACGCGCCGAAGACATTCTGAACCAAAGACGGAACCTGGATAGCTCGTCCGTTGCGCTGACATTCCCGTTCATGAGCTCCGAACTTGTCCAAGAATCCGGCATTTTGTATGGCGTTAATAAATCGAACAATTCCCTCGTTATCCTTGACCGTTTTAGCTTACATAACGCTAACTCCATCATCTTTGCGCAGTCAGGTTCTGGAAAAAGCTACGCTACCAAAGTAGAAATACTGCGCCAGCTGATGCAAGGAACGAAGGTCATTGTGATTGACCCGGAACGAGAATACAAAATGCTGAGTGAATCAGTTAATGGGACATATATAAAACTATCGGCTAAGTCCAAAGAAAAGATTAACCCATTTGACCTCTCAGTAACCTTCCATAAAAAGTCAGATCTATCTGAGCACACACAAGACCTCATGGAGGTAATCAGTCTTATGGCTGAGGGCTTAAATGCTCATGAAAAAGCTGCTGTAGATAAGGCTATTTTAATGTTGTATAAAGCAAGCCAAAAAGAGCCGCCTTTACTGGCCGATCTTTACAACCATCTACATGACTTAGGTCAATTGAAGCTCTGCGAGAGGCTTGAGAAATACATAACGGGTTCGCTGTCTGGCGTATTCAACTCACAAACCAACATCAAGCTCAATAACCGCTTAGTCATCTTTGATATCAAAGACCTGCCTGAATCATTACGCCAGATCATGATGATGATTATCTCCAACTTTGTGCAGAACCAAGTTAAAGCCAAGCCCGAGAAACGCTTACTGGTGATTGATGAAGGCTGGTTGCTGCTGGAGCACGAAGAGAGTGCCAGGTTTGTTTCTGGCCTGGTGCGCAGAGCCAGGAAGTATTACTTAGGTGTATCTATTATCTCCCAGCAGGCCAATGACTTTCTAAAATCCGACTACGGCCGAGCAATCGCATCACAAAGTAGTCTAAGGATTCTGATGCGCCAAGATACTACAACCATTAAAAAAGTTGTCAGTGAGTTTCACTTGAGTGAGTACGAGGAGAATTTCTTGCTGACCTGCGAAAAGGGCGATGCCCTGATTATTGCCGACCAAAACCACGTTGCCGTTAAGGTTGTGGCATCAGTCAAAGAACACCCGCTAATTACAACTAATCCGGCCGAGCTGTATCACTTATGAAATTTCTGAAGTGGGCTTTTGGTCGTAAGCACTACGAAATTAAAATTGTTCTGGCTACGCTGGCAGTTCTTATTTCTTTACCGATTGTGTCGGTTGTCGTTGCGGCTAGTTCAGCAACAGCCGTTGTGGGTGACGCCTTGGCCACTGTTAATCCTATTACCCATATAGTTGAACTGTTTGATCCGAACGGCAATAAAACGACGGAGCTGCACCTAACGACCACTTGGCCCTCCAGGGGTTACGTCAGCGATGAGTTTGGGGCTTGGGAGGATTGGCGCAAAGCTTTAGGCTTGGGTCCGCACACCGGTATAGACATAGCTAATAGCTATGGGCGTAGTGGCGACCCGATAACGCCATTTTTAGAGGGTAAGGTAATTAAAGTGGATTACGCCGGAAATGGCACATGCGGTATCTACGTTAAAGTGCAGCATCAGTACAATATTACTTCGCTCTACTGCCATATGCTAGAAGCGGCAGTCATTGTTGGCCAGGACGTCAAACCAGGCGACACAATTGGGCTCATGGGCATGACCGGCGAAGCCACTGGACCGCACGTCCACTTTCAAGTAAATGTCTACGATATTCCTGTAAATCCGCGAATCTTTATGGTCGGTGATCCAGAAAGGAGTCTTCCCGGTAATGGTATCCGTGTTCATCTCTAAGCTAACCCACCTTTTGCCTATAGTGGCAGGTATCGTTGCTGTTCTTATAGCTGTAGCCTTACTGTTGTGGCTATTAGTAAAGTTATTAAACCTCCGGCACCTGCTCAAGCAAGACGTAGTTTATCTTGAGTTAACACCGCCAGCCTGGACAGACCGCTTGCCAGCAGCCACTGAGGAGTTATTTGCAGCCCTACATGGCCTGGGTACGCCTAGACAATTTATAGACAGGCTTATCAGGCGGGAAACCAGTTTTGCAATGGAAATCGTGTCTACGAGCAGCGAAGGTATTCGGTTTATACTGCGCGTGCCTGAAAATAAAGCCTCGGCCGTAGAACAACAAATTATATCTTACGTGCCGGACGTTAAAGTCAAACGCACCCAGGGCTATTTCAAGCCGGCCATACGTAAAAAGATTCGTATCTTAGCATTCAAACAAACTCGGCATTTTGCCTTTCCCTTAAAGGGCCATGAAAGCCTCAGCCAGCATGACCCTATTGGCTACATCACCAACGCAATGACCAAATTAGCAGAGGATGAGCTCGTTTCAATACAGCTGGTTATTACACCCACATATAAAAAAGAGGCTGAACAACTAGGCAATCAAATCCTGAGCAATGAGGACTTGTTATCCCACCTAGACAAACGTAGGGCACCACTTCGACCTAAATTGTTTCATGGTGTAAACACCATACTTTTCGCGATTATGGATAGTATAGGTAACGCCTATCACGGCCCATCAAAGATTAGCTATTACGGTGCTGAACACTATGCCCACCAGAGAGAACTTGAGTATCAGAAACAAGTTGCTCGGCGCATTAAACCCGTCAGGACATTGAGTTACTTTGAACAGGAATTAGTGGAGTCAATTCATGATAAACTCGCCCAACCACTATTCAAAACTGAGCTGAGAGTGCTGCTGGATTGTGAAACCAAGCAAGAAGCTAAACAGCGTAAACAAAGCTTGGCCTCCGCACTTAATCTCTTCTCAGTACCAAGATTCCAAAGCCTTAAAGTCCAGCGGCAAAAGTACGGCTGGCTGAGAAATTACCAGCTTTTTACGTTTATGTACCGCTTGCCAGCACTGCCTAGGCCATCAAACTTGTTTTCAGCGGCAGAACTGGCTGGGCTATACCACTTCCCCCATAGTGTCTCGGCTAAAACTGAAAATGTTGTGAAGTCGCTCAGTAAAACACTGCCTGCACCGGTATCTTTGAAAGGTAGCCCAAACCTTGATGTTGTACTCGGTGAAAATCACCACAACGGCTCAATGACGCCGATTGGTCTGACAGCAGCTGAAAGGGAGCGTCATGTCTACGTTATCGGTGGCACCGGTAACGGTAAGACGACCATGCTGCAATACAGCATTGTCCAAGATATCCAAAACGGCAAAGGTATAGCCGTCATTGACCCGCACGGCGATCTTTCGGAAACTTTACTGCGCCATATACCTAAGGAACGATTTGAAGATGTTATCTATTTCCATCCCTATGATATCGACCATCCTGTGGCTATGAATTTGCTGGAACTGCCAGAAGGCTTGAGTGAAAGCGAACTACATATAGAAAAAGACTTTGTGACTGAAGCGATTGTGTCGGTTTTTCGTAAAACTTTCTCAGATGATGATACCGGTGGACACCGTATTGAATATATCCTGCGCAACGCCATACGGACCGCTTTTACAGTGGAGAGTCCTACGCTCTTTACACTATTCGACCTATTGACCGAACCGACTTACCGTAAGAGCGTAACAGATAAGTTGGAAGATAAAAGGCTTAAGAACTTCTGGAAAGAAGAATTTGGCAAAGCCGGAGCCATGCAGCGCGTCAAGCTTGGTCACGGCGTAACAACAAAGCTTGGCCGTTTTGACGGCTCAGAACAAGTAAAACGAGTCATGGAACAGCCCGTGTCCACAATAAACTTTGATGATATTTTAGCTTCCGGCAAAATCTTAATCTGCAACTTCGCCAAAGGCGAGCTGGGCGAAGATACTTCAGAACTATTTGGCATCAGTGTGCTTGCTAAGCTTCAACTGGCAGCCCTCAGGCGCGCCCGTCAATCTGAATCTACTAGAACGCCGTTTTATCTCTACGTAGACGAGTTTCAGAACTTCGCAACGCTTAGTTTTGTACAGCTGCTGAGTGAAGCCCGGAAGTATAGGCTGTTTCTAACTATGGCCGAACAATCTACTAGTCAACAAGACCAGCAACAACTGGTGGATATTATTTTAGCCAATGTTGGCACAGTCGTGTGCTTCAGATCGGGCAGCCCGGCTGATGAGCGCTATATTTTGCCCCTTTTCAAGCCGTATCTTAAGGAAGGTGAGATTGCTAGCCTGTCGGTTTACAACTTCTATATGCGGATTGCCGCTCTGGATGTGCAGGAGCCTTTGTCAGGCATAACCATACGGCTAACCGCTCCAGGCGACGAAAAAACCTCTGATTCAGTCAAATTAATGTCGATTGCTCAGTATGCGACTGAATACAATAAACCTGGAAAAAGTAAGCCTGTTGAGACTGTTAAAAAGCCTGAGAACAAGTCAAATCAGGATAACAAGCCAGATCCAAATGCAGAACATGCACCTATTATGAAAAAGTCCTTAATAACAGTATCTAAGCGCTAGGTTTTATGATGAATGGTTTCCAGGAATCAGCGTCTTCATGCGAATATACCAACTCGCTGTTTATCCAGAACGTCCCGTCTTGTCTAGCGTCAATAATTCCGCCCACGATTTTCTGTGACTTGATTGAATATTTCGCTATATATTGCTGTAAAGCTTCGGCTTTCGGTTTAGTATCGCCACCAAGTGTACGGCCGTTTTTTGTGTCGTAAATACCGACAGTTCCATCTATAAAACGGATAATATAATCAGGATAGAAGCTATCGCGGCGTTCCTTGCCGTTACTGTCGATTATGGAATAAGGAACAGCGAAGTATTTTCGCATTTTTGATCCTTGCTTATACCACCAATCTACTTCTGAACTTTTATCAATTGCGGTTTCAAAACGAAGTTCAGTTTTCCAACCATCATCTTGGCGGAAGTATCGCTCCATAACATTTTTATCTGTTGGAACCCATGTATAGTTTTCTGAAAATTCATCTGTTGCAGGAATTTCAAAGTCGAAAGTTTCCATCTCACGGTTTCGCCTAAGTGTCATTTCACGCTGATTCAGATCTTCGTACGCAGCTTTGGCAGCTTCAAAAATTACAGAAAAGATTCTTTGATTGTCTTCAGAGCATGCAATAATTCTTTGCACGCCAAATTCATCAAACCCTCCACGACTAAACCATTGATAAATCGTTCCACTGACTATTGCCTTGGATCGAGCAAAGTTTTTGTACGGCATAAATAACCCACGCAAAACAGTGTTGTATGAACGCTCAACTGATACGTTATCCATTTTTAATTGAATGGTTTTTATCTCATCACGGTCAAATTCGTCTAAATTTTCAATTACTTCATTGGCAACAATTGGCATAACAAGTTCTTCATCGTAAATTTCTAATTTGCTATCAACCTTTTTATAGAATTGGTTTGCAATTTCAGTTCCTTCAATATTGAAAGTTTGATTGAGGATATCTACTAAAACTGGGTTGAAATCCGCGCGTAAATCACCAAAATCCACGCGGTGTAAATATATACTATTTGATAGCACAATATTTTTAACACCTATACGCCTCTTTGTTGAAAAGAGCTTTATCAGGTTTTTTGCATCTGTATCATTGGGGTCAACTTTCAGATCGCTTAAATCTGTAAATACATACGCAGCATTCAAGGAATCACTATTGTAGTGATGAGCTTCGGGCATGCGCAAAATTCTACCTACTGTTTGGACTCGAAAAACCTCACTTTTAACATCGCGAAGCATTACAAGAATTTGTGCTCTAGGACAGTCCCATCCAAGCGCAATTGCTTGTTTAAAAATTAATACTTTTATCGGTGAATCGGGCTTTTCAATGTTTTCCAGATTCTTTTTGTCTTCACTTAGCCAAATAGCAAGCTCATGATTGCTGTAGCTGATATTCTGTTTGATAAGGTAGTTTTCAATAATATCTTTATCTCGTAAATCAAGTTCAGTTAAGTTTTCGGAATTTTCACTAGGTAGTTGAATGAGAACTAATGGGTTGATGTCTGCTTTAACAGCCTTGTACTCTTCAAATAATTTAGTACGCTTTGCTAATGCGGCTTCAAGCACAACTTCTAGACCACTGCTACCACTTTTGTTAAATGTTTCAATTTGTGGATTTACTCGAACCTCTCGTTTAATTAAGCCGCTGTCAATAACATCTTCAAAACGGACATTTATTCGTCTACCCCTATCATCATCTTTGTCATCTTCAGTAATAGTCATCTTTGGGGTGGCGGATATTTCGAAAATGAGGTTTGGAAGTATAACTTCGTTCGTAAGCAACTGTGAATTTGTTCCGAAAAATGTCTGATGAGATTCATCTACTATAAGTACAATTTTATAGCCAACATTTCTGGTAGCATCCAGAACATCTTGAATGTTTTGTTCATCTTCTGTACGTCGGACTGCTTTATTTGACCACTCACCATCACGAGTTCTGCTAAACAATTTCTCCCAGTTTGTAAAAAGAATTGAGTTCTCTGGGAGTGAGCCGCTTTCTAACGACTCAACATTTATTAATTTGTAATTTGTATCTCGAAGTACTTCCTGAAGTTTCAAAAACGATTGTGTATGGAGTTTATTTGGTGCGGCCCATATGTATATATACTTGTCGGGCAATTCCAGATCATTTAATTCACGCAATACTTCAGCTGCCATTATAGTTTTACCGCTACCAGTAGGCGCTTTAAGAATAATTCGGGCTGGAGTAATATCACCTCTATTCTCGCGTGCAGGCATAGCCGCGATCATTTCTTTGAAAGCAAATACAACCTTTTCGATTGTGATTTCTTGGAACTGGGCTAGTTTAAACATTGTGCGATTCCTGCTTTCTAAATATTCTCCGGTAAACTTCAAGTACACTTTCAGGAATCGGACACGTTTTATAGGCTAGGTGAGTATCAGGTATTTCATCATCATACGAATAACGTGAATAGCTAAAAACATAAAGATTTACCGGTAAGTTGTCATTATCTATTTCCTCAATTTTTTTCCAAATACTTTTTAGATTAAATGGGTCAAATACTATGGCAGTTATAGATTGATTGTTTGTGAATATTTTATATGACGGCTTGTCGGCAATTTTTGTAAATGTGTTTTCACGTACTCGAATGAGATCAGCACATCTTTCGACTACCGCCGCACGTGTCGCATCATTAGATTTTTGTTTATCAACAAAGTCAGTTTGAAAATATCTGACGTCTGCGGGTATACCCTGTGTATTTTTATAACCCTTAATTACTTTTTTAATTCTCTGGAAAGTAACATTTTCGGCAATACCATTTTCATTATTCGTGCAAAGAATAAATTGGCGCCGTCCTTCATCTTGTTTATTTAGCGTTAAAACTGCTTGGCCCGTAGTGCCAGATCCGGCAAAAAAGTCCAGAACTATGCCATCTTCTGGTATGTTAGCTACTCGCAAACAATCTTCTACCGCTTTAGGTGCTTTTGGAAAATCAAACAATTTTGTACTGCCCAGAATGTCAGCTAGCGCTCGAGTGCCATTATCGCGAGCAGAATAATCAGCTTTGTCCCACCAAGTTCGTGGTAATGACCCAATGCTATTCAAATATTTCTTACGATAAAGCTCGTAGCCATCTGTTGTTCGCTTTACCAATAACTCGTCAATAATGCTTGTAGCTCTTTCTAGCCCGTATTTCCAGACTTTTTCTATTTTATTGTTAACGGGATATATTAAGGTTTCAACTGAGCTTAATTGCTCAAGTAAGTCATATCTTTTATGTTTATCATTCCACTGTATTGAAGGCACCCGCAGAGTATTTGTTTTTGTATTTATTGATAATGGATAGAACTGTTTTGGTCTGTCTTGTCTATTTGAATCAGTTCCGTTTTTCCTAAAGTTTTCCCATTCAAAGAAACCATGGGAATCTTTTTCCTTATAACGTCCCATCTGTTCTTGGCTATGAGCAAGACGACCGATTTTCGCTTTTTCGGTTAATGAATAGAATAGTGCATATTCATGGTTTACAGAGAATCCTTTGACCGTAGATCGGCCAGAAGGATTGTGTTTTATTACCACAGTTCCTAAGCGGTTATCAGCGCCGAATATTTCATCCATTAGAAGATTTAATGTCGCGACCTCATAATCATCAATGGTGACGATTATTATCCCAGTTGGCTTTAGTAAATTTTTAGCAAGCCGCAGCCTTTTATCCATAAATGATAGCCACTTACTATGGCGAAATGCATCTTCGCTATCGACATAATCGTTATTGTATTTCCAATCTCGGGCACCAGTATTGTATGGAGGGTCAATATAAATAGCATCAATTTTGCCAGCGTGAGTGTAATTAAGTGTGCTTAGTGAATGGTAATTATCGCCTTCAATAATTAAATGCGTTGGTGCCTTATGGGCCGATTCTGTGGCACGATCTTCAACCTCCCTTAAAACGGGCAGTTTTGACTCGCAATCAATAGCTACTTGTTCGGGTTTATCTTCCCATACGAGTCCAAACTTTTTACGCTTTTTAAGCAGCTTTACTGCCGCGATTAGCTCTACGCGTGTGTAGTCTTCCAGTTTTTTTATCATTATCTATTATCTTATCATCTTAACAACTACAGATACCATTTTGCTTTACGTAGCACTCGCATGATACAGCCCGACTCAGCCTGGCAAGGTAGTACGTTGTCTCCACCTTGCCAGACTGAGCCTGCGGGCTGCACTTCTTTACTGTTACGTAAAGTAAAGGAGGTAAAAATGCTTACACGTACACACTATCAACAAGTTGCAGGGATCGTGTCCAATGCGGTACGGATCTGCGAAGAAGTAGATGATCGAGAGACAATCAGCTTCATCAGGGACCAAGTGGTCTATCCACTGGTCTCAATGTTCGAGGAAGACAATCCGGACTTTGATGTCGATCGCTTCCTCTACGCCTGCAATTTGAATCAGGAGGTGCGTTTATGAAAACCATAGAGTCGCACCGCCGCTATTGGGCGCGTATCGCTAAAGCCAACGGTTGGTTCGCCCAACCGTTTTGTGTCATCGTCTGGCTTGATGAGTCAGGTGATGTGGCTGACAGCGTTTCGTATGAAGGTCTAGATATGGACCTGATAATGCACGCCTGAGCTATTTCGTCCTGAGCAAGACACTAAACTGCTCAATAAATTATTCTAAGTCCTCACGGTCTTCAGGCAGTGCTAGCCCAATAGCACCTGGGGGAGTGAACTTGTCATCGTCGAGATCTTTGTCTTTGTGGAGTAACTCTAGTGCTGCCTCACGGATTCTCTGGTCAACTTCTTTGACTGATCGTTGTGGCACTTGTTCTAATAACCCTTCTGCTTCAGTCATTTCTTCTGGAGTTGCAATGCGAATGCTTTTTCGTACAATAGTTGCTACTTCTTCAAGAGTAACGCCTGCCGCCTCAGCGTAAGCACCGCCGAGTACCTGCATTCGTCTTATGTCGGCGAAAATCTTTTCAAAGGTACGTCGTGCATTTGCACCAAGATAGGCTGCACGTCCCCGTGGATCACGCATAACGTCTGCGCGCATTTCATCAAGTCCATCATCTTCAGGTAATTTTGCCATAAGTTCAAGGGTTACAGCGTAATGATTATCAAAAAGTCCTTCATAACCGACATACACTCCGTCTGCCTCCTCATCGGGAGCTACCGTATATCCGTAGGCAATATTGCCTTCTTCGTCGGCTAATCCGAGACCTTTAACTACCTCTTCGACAGAAATATCGCGGACAGTCTTAGGTAACACAAAGCCGTCATTGATGCGTCCAGTTACTGTTTCGCCTCCACCGGCGCCAATCCAGCCAGCTTCGCACACCCTGTCCCACAGCTCCGTGAATAACTCGCTCTCGGGTGTACCATCTTGGAAAACTTCTCCTGTCATGCTATCTCCTTGAAACCAAAAAATTAACCACCCTTTTCAGGAATACTTATACACCTCTGTTACGAAAACGCAAGCAGTAGCTTTATAGAACTACTGGCTCTTCCGGATCCTCAACATTACTCCACACTGGTACATCTTTGCTTGGCGCGCTAAAAATAGCTTTGGTGGTAGAGGTAAGGATAGTCAGACCATCCTCTTCAATTTCTTCATTTTGGATGGCTTTATAGGTTGAGCGGCGGGCGATACGCTGGGTTTGGCGTTCAATATAGGGGTTATCACAGATAAATAACACAGTCGGATAGCTTTGTTCCGTTACTGACCATGTCTCTGAGGCGTAATGGCGGATAAACTGGTCCACGCGGCTTCTGGTAGCCTGGTAGGTAGTAGAAGTAGCGGGAAGCCAATCGAGCATATATGGTTTGTTTTGAATCAAAAGGTAACAATCCGGTAGGTTCTTTGGAAAGAAATCGTACTCCTGCAGTTCGGTTTTACTATAAAACTCAAGGTTATTGTTATAGAGCTGTCGCAGTTTATTGTGCAGCCTTAGAGCCATAAGACTACGTTCTATAAAAGCCGGGCTTCGCCGGTTGTCTCTATAAGCGTTCGGTAAAGCTTTAGCGCTTACACCGGAAAAGGCTTTCACCGCTTTCATACCTTCTGGCAAAAGGTAAAATACTGCTGGTTTGCGGTTAATCTTATCTTCATCTGAAAACTGTTTGCCGATGTATTTCTGAGCAACCAGATTATCGACTCGGGTATAGGTGTACTTACGGCTCTTAAGTTCTAAGTATTGTGCAATCAAATCAACCGTAGCGAAACGAAACTTGTAGAGAATCAGCAGTATGTCTTGTTGTTGGGCGTTGAGTGGTCGGCGATAGTTGGGTTCGGGCACATGTCCTCATATTCCCCACCCCCTAGTTAAGGAAAAACTTTACTTGTGTTTCCTTATATACGAAGTATATATAAAAGGAGCTAAAAGAAAACATTGATAACAGATGATAGTGGGAATTATAGTAGAGAACCGCGATTCCTTATTATCTTTTAACCACAAGACGAGCAAACTAGACGAATAACAGCAAATTAGTATACTTATGCTTAGGAAGGGTTGGTGTTCAGTAGCAATTGCGAGAGAACAGCAGCCCTTCTCTTATTTATTGTTTGCCCATAGTGCTACAATCAGAATAGTCGTGTAGTCATGAGTTCCAATGGTTCCATCGTCTACAGACTTATTAACAAGGTGGCACACTCACTAAGCAGCAACTGGCTTGAGTAACGAAGCATCGTTATTTCTGGGGCTGTTTACGTCCCTGCTAACCTCATACATTTCTAAACCTCCGTCTTCGAACGGGAACAATAGCTTACCAAGCTTATCCGGTTCATCGTTTGATGGCTCAATCCAAGAAGATTCATCTTCTTTATGTAGTATCACCGGCATTCTATTGTGGATGCCACTCATTTCTTTGTTAGGTTCCGTGGTCATGATTGAGTAAGTCTTAATTTCTTGACCCGCTTCATTCTTCCAGGTGTCCCAGATACCGGCAAAGGCGAATATTTCCATCTGCTTCGGGTGAATGAAGAACGGTATCTTCACGTCATCAGTCCGTTTCCACTCGTAGAAGCCAGTGGCAGGGATTAGGCAACGATGACTCAGTACGGTCTTTTTCCAGAACCTATCAAAGGCCTTTTCGGACTTAGAGTTAATAATCTCTTTCTCAACCACTTTTCCGCCGAGAAAGAGTTTGCGGGGGATACCCCACACCATCGGTTCAACAACACGCTTGCCCTTTTCGTCTTCAACAATGACCGGCATGACCTGAGACGGCGAAACGTTAAAATTTTCGCGCAAATCTTTAGGCTTAGTCGCTAAGTTGAAACGCTTAGCAATATCGTCAGCCTTCTTGTTGAGGGTATAGCGTCCACACATCAATCTAATTGTACTAGGAGTTCGCAATGAAAGATAAAATCAATGAAGAAGTAAGTGTGCTTTGTTTTTATAGCGCAAAACACAAGAAGTTTGTTCCCAACCTGTTACGGTGGCGTAACAAAGACTATGAGTTAGGTACGGTTGACTACTACCATACCTATATGGACGGACGGGAACGCCAGCACATTTTTGAACTGGCCGATAAAGACGAGTCTATCTGGTTTAGGCTCAGGCTCAACAGCAGTAACTTACATTGCATACTGGAGGCTACTCATGATGGACTTGCCTCTTAACGAAACTGAACCGCTAATAATGCACATAGACTTAAATTCGTGCTATGCGATTATTGAGCAACAAGCTAACCGTCTCATTAGATACAAACCCGTTGGTGTAGCTGCATATGATAGTCCCGGTGGATTCATCATAGCTTCATCTTATGAGGCTAAAAGGCTCGGTATCAAGCTCATGAGGGTCTACGAGGCGCGTGATATCAACAGAGACACAGTAATCCTGACACCTGACCCCGAAAAATACTTCGATGCACACAGGCGATTTAAAGAGGTGTTAGAGCGCTACACAGATGAAGTCACGCCAAAGTCTATTGACGAGTTTGTGGTGGACTTCCGAGGCTCTCAAGCTATACAGCATGGACACAGCTTGGTTAACGTTGGCAATCAGATAAAGCTAGATATTAAAAAGTCGCTCGGCGAGTACGTTACTGTCAATATCGGCATTGCACCGAACAGGTTTCTAGCAAAAATCGCTGCCGGCCTTAATAAACCCGATGGCCTGGATGTCATACACACGAAAGACATACTCAGCATCTATGAAAAACTGGACTTGATGGACTTACCCGGTATTAACTACCGGTTTAAAGCCCGGTTAAACTTCGCTGAAATATATACCCCCTTGGAGTTTGTGAATGCCCCCATGCACAAGCTAAAGCACGAAGTGTTTCAAAGCGTCTTGGGCTATTACTGGTACTTGCGGCTTCGGGGCTATGAAGTTGATGCGGAGCGTTTTGCAACTCGAAGTTTTGGTAATGAATATGCTATCGGCAAGAAGACGAGTAATCCCGATGATATTTCTCGATTATTAATGAAATTGAGCGAAAAGACTGGCCGCAGGCTCCGTAAGCATGACTACCAGGCCAATGGCGTATATCTAGGCCTCGGTTTTGAAAATAGACAATGGTGGGGCAAAAGTAGGAGGACAAAAGCTTCGCTTTTTTCTACTCAAGAAATATTTATCAATGCAATGAGGTTGATGAGAGGACTTCGCTTTCCCGCCCGGGCTGCCCATCTGAACATAGCTGTTTATGATGTGGAGCCTGCTTCCCCAATACAAATCGGACTTTTTGACGGTACCAGACTTGATAGTAGGTCCCTGGCCCTTGCAGTAGATAAAATGAATGACCGCTATGGTGAATTCACCGTTATCCCCGCACTAATGGCAAACATGGACGATATTGTAATTAAACGTGTGCCCTTTGGCAGCGTTAGGGATTTGTGATTCGTTTACTAACTCGAACGCTTGAGTAGTATTATGGTACAAATGGCCGTGAAGAGAACGCACATCGCGTCAATCAAAGGGGAAATCAAAAAAGTTACCGTGCGAGGTGTGCTGACGGATTGGGACATGAGTGGTAAATATGAAGCGGGAATGTTTGACGAAGGTGAATACGGCTATATTTTATCGGACGAAACCGGATCCATAAAAATTGAACCTTTTTATGGTGAGATTGGTGATGAATATGAATTAACAGGTGAAGTAATCGGCACTGGCTCGTATGCCACTATTTACTCACCGAAGATAATAAGCCATAAAATTCGGCCAGAGCTACAGATGTATAAAGCAAAATACGAATTTGCTCATCCGGGTTCCGAAAGTCCGTTCGCGCCCTTAATCGAAAAAGAGAAAGCAAAGCTAAAAGAGCAAGAAAAGTTACGCAAAACATGGATCATCGCGGGTGTAGTTGCGGTGGGACTATTGTTTTGGTGGTTTGTGTTGCATAACGCCGGCAATGCAACTGCTATTTGCAACGATGGAACTACCAGCTACAGTAGACATCACAGCGGAACGTGCTCGCACCATGGAGGTGTGCAGCAGTGGATTGATAACTCAGCGGATAATTAAACATTAGTCTTCGGAGTATAGTAACTATAGATATGCGGAATATATTCAGAAAGCATCTTTCGGTCAAAAAGCTATCATGGTTCGCTATTTACGTTTTCTTAATAATTGGTGGATGTGCGTGTGTATATTTTTGGCAGCATAATCAAGTAGTTAAAAGCGCAAAGCAGATTATTGGCTTGCAAAGTAGTAACGCAGTTAATTCGAAAGAAAATGAAAAGCTAACGTCTCAATTAAATAAAGCAAACCAGACCATTAATAATTTGACTCAAACGAATTCATTCACATCTGGGGCAGCTTGTGAGACGCCGCAGCTTACTCTGGAAACCGAAGGCCATACTATAGGCGCTGCTGGAAACCGATATCAAATGTTTAGTTATCAAAACATCTCAAAATCACCGTGTACCGTTCAAGGTCTTCCAGGCTTTCTTGCGCTAGATTCTAGTGGTTATGTTATTCCGGACGGTCCAATTAAAGAGTATGGTACAGGAGTAAAACACAACTTAGTAACATTAAACCCTCAGGAAAAAGCGTACTTTCTTTTACATTGGGGAGCTACAGGATTGTATCCGAACGAAAAGTGCATTAATGCCTCACTTATAGAATCAACCCCTCCGGGTAATATGTATCCTCTAGTAATTTCTGTCAGTATTAACGAGGTCTGCAGCCCGGGAATAGATATTGGCGTATTAGGTAGTTATACCGATTACATTGACTATCTAAAGTAGCTTAGTTATCCACAACCCCTGTTAAATACATCAATTTACTCTTGCAAGTATCCTAGCTAGGATATATACTATAGATGTAAGTTTAGGGTAACAACATGGCACGAACCAAAGGGTCAAAGAACAGAGTTGCCGTCACCTTGCCGGATGTCTGTAAACTGTCGCCTGAACAACGCCTTGAGCTGCTCGCTAACCTTATGATTGACCATATCTTAGAAGATCAGGCTACTGGCCAGAAGTTGTTTAAACGTATTGGAGGGCCAATATGACACCTGAACAACTACAGCCGCGTAACGGATTACTGGCTGTCCGTGTCTCTACCGCCGGTCAAGGCATTGATGGTGATTCACCAGAAGCCCAAATTGAGCAAGGTGAACGCTTTGCACCACTGCATAACATTAAGATAGTAAAAACCCTGACGTACCTTGAGTCTGCGTCTCAGGCCAGCCAGCCGATGCAAAACGTAGTGGATTACGCCATTAATCCTAAGAATGGAATTGATGTAGTTATTGTTAAGTCAATTGACCGCTTTACGCGGGGTGGTTCGACGGTTTACGACCAACTTAAGATGCAACTTGAGCCGCATAACGTAGATCTGGTAGATATTTATGGAGTCATTAGTAATACGAAAGTGAATACGCTCGACCACCTCGGCATGCAATACAACTGGAGCGTCTTCTCACCATCCCGTAAGACAGAGCTGCTGGAGGCAGAAAGAGCCAAAGACGAGGTAAGAGACATTTTAAGCCGTATGATTGGCTCACAAATTCGCTACGCCCGCTTGGGGTATTGGGTACGGGCATCTATCTATGGCTTCTTAAACGATAAAATGGAATCACCAAACGGTAAGCGGGGTATCTTAAAGCCGCACCCTGACGAAGAACCATTTGTTAACAAGATGTTTGAGCTACGATGCCAAGGATTGCTGGAAGATCAAGCCATAGTTGATGAGATTAATCGCCTCGGCTATGTATCGCGCACCTATATTATGCGTAGTAAGAAAGATCGGACTAAAGTTATTGCTGAGAAAGGCGGTATACCACTGACGCTTAAAGTCTTTTGGCGAATTATCCAAAACCCGCTCTATGCAGGTATTAATTCCGAGAAATGGACGCAAGGTAAGCCTGTCAGATGCAAGTTTGATGGCCTGGTGTCTATTGAGACCTTTAATAAGGCTAATCGCGGCAAAGTCGTTATATCAGAGGAAAAAGGCGAAATAGTCATTAATCGTCGTAAACCGCCAGAATACCTTGTTAAGAAAGGCGTCCGTAACCCAGATTTCCCCTATAAACGCTTTGTCATGTGTCCGCACTGCATAAAGCCGCTATATGGCAGTGCATCTAAGGGTAGACTAGGTAAGTACTATCCGGCCTATCATTGCACCGGTCGCGGCCATAATTTTAGAGTGCCTAAAGGCGAGTTTGATGAGACAATCGCCAGCTTTGTAGATAAGGTACAGGTTACTCCAGAGCGGATTGAAGAACTTAATGAAGTAATCCTGGCTGAATGGGAAAAGCGCCAGGGACAGCTCCAAAGTGACCAAGAGACGCTTGACCAGCAAATTGCCGCCCTGCGCATAGAAGCCAGACTCACCATGGATAAGATGAAGTTCTTGAGCAGCGAAATGGCTATTAAGTACATGGAAGAGGACTTATTACGGATTGAGAAGCAAATTACTAATCTAGAGGCTGAAAAAGCCAAGAAAGTAGAGAAACAGCCCATGAATATGGAGATTATTATGAGTTACGTTAAATACTTTTTGGAACACATGCAACAACTACTGTTAGAACAGATTGACACGGTTGCTCGGGCCAACTATTTTGGTGTTCTATTTGACACATTGCCCACCTACCAGGAAATAATTTCTGGAACCCAAGATTTAAGCAAAATAACAGGGCTGAATGAGGTTTTTCAGGTCGCTCATGCGCCTGAAGGACACGTGGTGCAGGGTGTAGGATTCGAACCTACGAAGGCATAAGCCAGCAGATTTACAGT
>CAZLTB010000010.1:0-27284 GCA_964562505.1 uncultured Candidatus Saccharibacteria bacterium | reverse complement strand
AAACTGCCTAGACGTTTAGACGACTTAGAGGAGAAAGGAAGTTTGAATCTTTTGGTTTTGGGTTTAGGCATTTATTGTTGGTCCTATTTGTGTTTGTTAGCTATTTCCATTGTTGATTGGTTCCGCCGTGACAATACCAGATCTGAATCTTGGTACCGGCGGCTGTGCTACCGTTTGTGACGTCCATACACTTGTTGGTGTTGATAGATGTGCGAATGGTGCCATCTGGTTTAAAAATCCATTTCTGGGCATTAGAGCCGTTGCAATCCCAGATCTGTATGCTGTTTCCATCAGTAGCCTTACTAGCCGAGAGGTTGATACACTTGTTGGAGTTAACACTGGAATGGATTGTGCCATCAGAACGAAGGGTCCATTTCTGGTTAGGGTTGTTCGTACAAGTCCATTGTTGAAGTTGGTTACCATTGTTAACACTACTGTAAGGTATGTCTAAGCAAAGGTTACTTTTAACATTTGTAATGGAGCGTACGGTGTTAACGGACTGGAAAGTACTGGTGCTGGTTGTGGTACTACTTTGTTTGTAATTAAACCAGAGATCAATATAACCAGGCCCACCAAAATAGATTCTAGCGGTGCTACCTGTGCCAGAAGCATTCGGGTGGTCATGACAAGCTCCCACTGCATTTGCACAAGCTGTCCAAGATACAGTTTTACCCGCTACATCATGAACTGAGACTCGGTACCAACCAGGAACACCTAAGCCACCGACGCGATATTGCCCGTTTGTACTCGCTGCTATATTGGAAGTGAAGCCCGTTGTTTCATATGTCACTGATAATTGGTGATCGCCGCCATCTACAATACCCTGAATGGCACCTCCAATAAAGTGAAACCACAAGTCAATATAGCCCGGACCACCCAAATAAACCCTGGCCGTATTGCCTGTTCCTGAAGCATTCGGGCTTTGATGGCAGGATCCCACAGCATTAGCACAAGCAGTCCAATAAACGCTTGTATTTGGTACGTCATGGACTGAGACCTGATACCAGCTTTCCACGGGTACGCTGATGGAATAACTACCGTTGCTACCAGCCGATACGTTATATACCTGACCAGTACTTTCACTGCGTAATGTTATTGAGTGGTCACCATTCGGAAATTCAATTCCCTGGATGGTGCCATTTGGTTTTGGTGGGGGCGGATTAGAGGCATTGGGTGCTGTGCCATCACCATTACAACCAGCACAGCCCACAAATAATTGGGCTACATGGTAATAGCCACCGTCGTCAACGTAAGCGCCAGTACCCACTACTGTATCTCTTGTATCTAATATATTGTCCCGGTGAGTAGTACCTGGGTAGTTACATTCGGCCATGAAGCAGTCAAAAGCTTGCTGAGAGCTAATCATTGGTCCGGAGGTATTATAAGCAGCCCAGTAGGAACAATTGCTACAGTTGTAGCAAGACTTAGCGTCATTGGCTAAGCGTGCTTGTGAAGGTTCCTGCAAGCCATAGGCTGCCACATATTGAGCCCAAGCCCGAGCTCGGTTAGACAAACATGCACTATAACCAATACGAGCTCTACCATACTGAGCCCTAGTATTATTGATGTCATTGTATTGTATGCCTTCACCGCCAGCATCAAAGTATGCAGCAAAGGATGAAAAGATAAGATAAGCCCCTACTAGAGCAAAGGCAGCTACAAATAGAGCTACTCTGCGTTTAGAGAAACTACCTAGACGTTTAGGGTAGAGGGAGAATCTTGATCGTTTGGGTTTAGGCATTTATTGTTGGTCCTATTTGTGTTTGGTTTGTTAGCTCATTAGTTATCTTGTCTTCTATTTAATTCATTGTTTATTGAGTAAATTGAGCCGGTGGTGCCAGGGTTGGTGCTACATTAGTCTTACTACTTCTACCACTGTGCCTATTTTTTAAATTAATAACCTGTCTTGTTACTAATACTGCAAAGACTACAAAGACAACAGCCACAACCAGGACTAGGAGGCGGTTTAGGTTACCTCGAGCTGAACTTGAAACTTTACTACTGGCCATTTTATTTCTAACTTTGTTTTATAGTTAACTTCAGGGTTAGCATAACCTATTTAGAAATAGATGCAAGAGTAACTGTGGATAACCAAGGAAGCTGTTTTCTGTCTATACTTATAAGAGATTGGTGATTTTTGAGTTATAAAACGCTCAGCTGGTCGGCAACAACTTTAGGATCTAGAATGCCGAAATGGACATCATAATATTTGAATTCCTGGTTACCGACAATGTCTACTCCGGTTCCCGCTTGGGTTTTTCTAATATGTTCCTTGCCTTCCTCGGGTGTCATTCTGCTATCCGAACCATCTGCACGAATAACATCACGAAGACCACCAACTATAACTCCGCTCGCCGAATATCCAATAGCGCCGCTCCATCCACGTTCTATTACATTTTGACCAGCTAATTCAACTGCATTATAAAGGGGTTGAGGATCGACACCAGCCTCAGCATAATCATTATTGTTTCCGATACCTATCAGACTCGTACCACGAGGGTTTTGATCGGGACCAGTTGACCCATAAACAAATACATCTTCTCCAGGAGGAACAGGACCGAGTTTAACACCCGTAAGCCTTCTACTGTCCAGATTTTGAGCCCAGTCGTTAAAACCTACAAACGATGCTTCACTTCGGCCTTGTATAGCGATACCATCAACCTCAGCCAAAACATTTCTCCCATCACGGTCATTTAACTCGTGAAGGTAAAAGTTATAGGGCTTACTTTTATCCTTAAGATTCACGGCGGCAGTTTCACCATTATGAGATTTTTGCCATACATATTGCGTGCTTATGCCTATACTTTCAACTCCAGGATCATTAACACCTTTGCCGATATCGGTACAGTGTGCTGCTGTTATCCCTACAGTCCTTCCGTTTATTTCCGCTAAATTAACAAGACACCATGGCCTTGGAGACTCACTACCATCCACCGCATCTATCCAAAGCCGAAAAGTCGATTGCACCACGGCTTGTTTGGCAGCTTCAGAAACCTTCTTGCCATAACCCGGCAATTGTTCGGGAGTAGGCAAGCCTTTTTTGATTATCTCCTGGCTTGTTGTAGTCCTTGGACTTGCAATAGCGCGGCGAGTTGTTTTATTAGCTTCTTGAGCTTCTTGGATGGAAGTAGAGGTTGTTCTGGGTTCGGTGTCAGGCGTGGTAGTATCAGAAGTAGGTATGACTCTGCCCGCTGCTGGAGCGGCGGCTTTTTTCTCATTTGAATCCCTATGAGTCACAGCCCCCACCACACCACCAGCTAAAGTGACCGCTAATAGAGCCGCTAAAGCTTTACGGCTTAACCGACGTTTGGGTTGTAATTCTGTTTTTGATTGATCTTTGTTTATAGCCTCTGTTGGCTGCGAATCTTCGCTACTAGGCTTTACCATGTCTTAAATAATAGCATAAACACTTTATTTTGTCAATTTAGAATCTTCTGAATACTTTTTATTCCGGTGGCCAAGCCAGTATCGGGATCGACTTTTACCAACACGGCGTTGAATTGCACGGGTCCTTCTGTTTCCAGTTCGTTTCGGCTAACTTTGCCGTCACGCCAACGGGGTATAACAACGTCTAGCTTCACACCTAGAGATGAATGGAGAATGCCGCACATGCCAACATCAGTAATGTGAGCTGTGCCTTTTGGCAGAACCATTGCGTCGGCTGTCGGTGTATGCCAATGATCACCAATTACGGCAGTTACACTGCCGTCGAGATAGTAGCCAATTATTACTTTTTCGCTTGAATAATCACCGTGGAAATTGACAATGGTTGCAGCTTTTTTTATGTCCTTATTCTCTTGTAGAATTTCATCAATGACTTTTAGTGGGTTATCAACGGGTTTATCGGCATCACGTCCTACGACGCCTCCTAACAAACTTACCACCAGAACCTTGCCTTGTTCAGTCAGAACGTATTTCCAACGTTGCCCCGGAGTGCCTTTGGGATAATTAGCTGGTCTTAGGACAGGTTCATTTGGATCATTTAGATACGGGACTATATCCTTTCGAAAAAGTGTCCAATTACCACCTGTAAAGCAGTCGATTCCAATGTCTTTTAACCTCTGCAAGTCAGCCGGCAATAAGCTGCGGCCGCCACTAACGTTTTCAGCCTGTGCGATAACAAGATCGACTTTCTCCTTTTTCTTAAGTTCCGGCAGAACTTTTTCAACTACTTTAATTCCTGGATCGCCATAAATATCGCCGATATAAAGAATATTCATAAATCTTCACCTAATAACAAAGATAGTGGCTGTTTTATCTGTTCGTACATCCATTGGTAACCATCGCTATTTGGATGTAATCCATCATATAGCAGTTTGGTGTATTCTAATTTACTCATCTTGCTGAAAAGCTCAACTTTTTCTACGTCCATTAACCTACATATGCCACTATTTACTTTGTCAAACTCGCCAATTCGTTGATTATAAAAATACGAATCGCCGCTTCCGAATGGTTGAGTTTTGTTGTTATCAATAGGTGTTAAGCCAACACATAGTATTTGGGAAGTAAATTGTTTAGCTTGCTTCAACAACTCCGAAAAGTTTTTACTATAAATGCTTAAGTCAGTAACGTACTGCCTTGGAGTACCCTTAGCTTTAGAGTCATTTGTCCCGACAGATATAATAAGAACAAATTCCATGTCATGCCAACGACGAGCAACAATCTCGGATTTTAGTCTTTTAGTAATCAAAGTGCTCGTATCACCAGGAACTCCCAAATTATAAACGTTAAAGCGTTCGTCTTCGTTTGCTTCAACCAGTTTTTGGTGTAGTGACTTTTTGAGAATATCAGCCCAGCTACCCATAACTCCACCTACGCCATATGTGATACTATCGCCAAAACAAAAAATTTGCGCCATAGCTTTATTGTAGCTGATTATTCAGAGTGTATGTTTCTAACTACTTGGCCACCGATTCCAAAAATTGCGCCAATTAATGTAATGATTGCACCAGCGACCACGCTAGCAAATATCAGGACTAGAATTCCGGTGACGACAATTACTATCGCCGATATTAATATGTCGAATCGAAATGCGGCGGGACTGGGATCTTCAAGCTTTTTTGTTGGCATATTTCTAATTCAATTTATATTCCCAGCCTGGCTGCCAAGTCCATGGGGCTGATATGCATTGGTCAAGGGCTTTATTATTAAGCCAATGCTCAAGGCCGTAATAAGTTCCTCGATGACCAATGACTAAAACCTGTTTGCCGTCCCAGCGAGCCTTTAGGTCCTGCAAAAAACTAGCCACGCGGTCCGCGACTTGTTTGTAGCTCTCACCATCTACAAATGGAACTTCTATGTGTTCCAATTTCTGGGCTTCGACAAGATTGCTTGGATCACCAGTCATTGAGCCGTAATCACATTCTCTGAGCCGCCAATCGGTGAAAATCTTATGAACATTGAAATCAAAGGCCAGAGTGACTGTTTGAACAGCCCTTTTTAGGTCAGAACAAAATATAGCATCAACGTCACGAAGGGCATATCTTTGGCCAATGTCTTTGGCCTGCTCTATACCTTTCGGGGATAGCCTTGCATCTTGCCAGCCTGAGGCTACACTACTCTCGTTGTCAAAGGTTGTAGAGTGCGGTTCAAAAATTATAGTAACCATGACTTATTTGGCGAATTCAATCGCTCTCGTTTCGCGGATAACATTTACCTTGATCGTACCCGGATATTGCATACTGGACTCAATTTTGGTGGCGATATCACGGGCTAATTTAATAGCAGACAAATCGTCAATTGATTCGGGCTTTACGAAAATACGAATCTCGCGTCCGGCACTAATGGCGTATGATTTTTCAATGCCATCAAAACTATTAGCCACATTTTCGAGTTCTTTCATCCGCTCAGCAAAGTTCTCTGCACTAATGTTACGAGCACCTGGTCGCGCAGCTGATATAGCGTCAACCACTCTGATAATCAGAGCCTCCACAGTCGTAGCTTCCATGTCGTCGTGATGCGCCTCAGCAGCATGAGCAACTTCTTCAGGTGCTCCATACTTACGTAACATTTCACCCGATATATGATGATGTTTGCCTTCCATCTTATGTGTCAGGGCTTTGCCAAGATCGTGGACCAAGGCAGCATATTTAGCAGTTTTGACATTAGCGCCAAGTTCTTCGGCAATAATTCCAGCTATATGCGCCATTTCTGTGCTGTGTTTTAGGACATTCTGCCCATAGCTGGTACGAAATTTTAGTTCTCCAAGCAGCTGTAGAATTTCTTTTGGAATGCCAATGATGCCGACTTCTCGCGCAGCATCTTCCCCAGCTCTTATAACTTCTTTTTGAACGTTAGCTTGGGCCTTTTCAACTACCTCTTCGATACGGCCCGGATGAACACGGCCATCTTTTAGTAGCATCTCTAGGGCCTGTCTAGCTACTTCGCGGCGAACAGGATCGAAGCTAGATAGAATTATCATTCCGGGAGTTTCGTCAACCATAATGTCTACACCCGTAGCCCGTTGTAAAGCCTGGATATTACGGCCTTCTTTACCAATGATTCTTCCCTTCATTTCTTCGTCTTCTAACTTCACGGCCGTGACCGTTCGTTCGGCCGTGACTTCACTAGCCATACGTTCCATGGCACTGACAATAACAGTGGCAGCTTTTTCTTCAGCTAAGTCTTTAGCATCGTTCTGGAGCTTAGAAATCAGACCAGACAGGTCGCCCTTAATGTCACGCTCTGTCATCTGCATCAATTTATCAGCTGCTTCGGACTTAGATAACTTGGCAATTTTTTCCAGCTTATCCTGCTGTTTAGTGCGTATGCCACGGATCTCTTCCTTCAACTGCTCAACTTCCGTCTCGCTTTTTCGTAAATTCTCAGTTCTTTTGTCCAGATCATCGAGTTTTTTATCGAGAGTTTCTTCTCGGTCAAGCAAACGTTGCTCAATATCCTTAAACTCCTTGCGCCTAGAACTTTCTTCTTTACGAGCTTGATCTGCTATCTGAGCAGCTTCCTCGCGTGCTTCGTCTTTGAGTTTAGTTGCTTCTTTTTTAGCTTTTGTTAGTTCTTTCTTGGCTTCGTCTTCAACTGAGCCAATTTTTTTCTTTGTAATTACTTGGTTTGTTCCAAAACCCACAGCAAGACCGGCCAATGCCAGCACAATGGTAATTGGTTCCATATTTACCTCTCAGTCCAAAGTGCCGCCCAGGCGATCACTATCACTTCATTAGCCAATGGCGAACATCTTCAGTAAATCAAAATTTATACAATGTGGACTTTGCTCTCAAATAGCGGAAAATCCTAAACTAATAATACGCTTTTAAGGCTTTAGTGGTCAATCGCGTCTTAACTATTCTGAAGTTTGGATGTGGGTCTGTGTTAAAGACGCAGCTTCAGTTTTTGGGTGATTAGTTCTCAGCCCGTTTAAGCTAAATACCAGTCCGAAAAAGAAGAGTATACCGGCAACAAGCGCTAAAGTCGCTATCCTGTCTGAATCCTGGGGCATACTAGCATCACGTAAATAATTTTTTATGATTTCTTCTGTTTCAAAATCATCATCTATTAGTAGGTAGTCGTCATGGTGTGTAGTTGTTGGGGTAGTGGGCTTGGAAGCAATAATGGGATTTGGCCGCCTTTCAGGACTAGCCGTAAATTCACTAACCACCGTCTTTTTGGTTTCCGTAACTTGCGTATTGGACGAGTTTTGTGTTCGTCTTGAGTCCAAGTTGGCTAGCAAAGATTCTAATGGCTCATTCGTATAATTCTGCTCGGTGTCAGGCTGTGAATAAAATGACGCGCTATTAACTAGATAAAGTGGTTCGCCGCTAGTAGAACGACGAAGATAGGAGGCGTTACTTAAGGACAGTAGCCTATCTTCATAGGTTGGATTATCTGACGGAAAACTTTGTTCTGTTGGCATATTTTCTCTTTATCTTTAGGTGCACGGGCATAGGCTTATCAGCTTAAGCCTTGCTGCATAGAAGCCCGCATTTCATTTTTTATTTTTCCTAATTTTTGTTGTTAATAAATACTACAGTTGAGACTGTAGACTAACCTGTTAAATTGTCAAGTCGTTTTTATATAGTTGTTGACTATTCTACAACTACTTCCGTGGGCTGGTTGTGTGGACCGGCTGGCCATATTCGGGAATAACGAATGGACTTGTCTTGCCTTTTAATAAGGAATCTATGCCTTCTTTTATCCAGTTATCACTGGTTGCTACAATTGGAATTTGCAAACCATAAGCCAGCGTATTTGCCACACTTAATCCTATGCGTAGTCCAGTGAAACTACCAGGTCCCTTGAAGCACACTATGCCCTGAATATCATCCCAGCTTTTCTCCTGAGATTCTAAAAGTTTTACGATTTGTTGATGGATTGAAGAAGAAAGTTTACGATGAGCTTGCCATTTTTTGTAGGCAAGCCTTTTTTGATTATCATACAGACCAATTTCGGCTTCAGGTTTATCAGTTCGAATTGTCAATATTAGCATTTAGGCTTCCGCTAGATATGATAGATCTTTAGGATATTTGAATTCAAAGCGCCGCTTATTTTCACCAAGATTTGTTATGTGAATTGACAAGCGTTTTTCAGGCAGTACATGCTTGACTACGTCGCCCCACTCTACAATTACAACTTTAGAATGATCACTCAAAACATCTTGAAGCTCGTGTTCCATAAGACCCGCATCATTAAGACGATAGAAATCAAAATGACAAAGCTCTTTGCGTCCTTTATAGACATTGCTGATTTTAAATGTCGGGCTCGTGACCGCATCAGAACTTTCTAAACCTCTTGCGATACCTCGAACAAGCGTTGTCTTACCACCACCTAAGTCGCTGACAAGCTCGATAACTTCCCCACCCTTAAGTTTCTGTCCGAGTTGCTCGCCGAGTTGCTCGGTAGCGACGAAGTTGGAAGATTCGATTTGCCACGTCATGCCTGTACTCATATAGACCATATCCTAACGCGAGAATGCCTACCACGGCAATAATGCCGGGGTGGACTGAGCTAATGTACGATGCCGGATTACCGTCAGAATCATCGGTGACTGAAGTTGATTTAGAAGTTTTAGGCTTGGTCGATTTAGCGCTGGCGGCTTTAGCAGTAGTCTTTTTGGCAGCTGATGTCTTGGACTTAGACGACGCGGTTTTTGATGATGAAGACTTGGCGATCGGTAAAGTCAGAACATTCTCAGCATTTGGTGTTGGCGTGGTTGTCCAGTTCCAATTACCATTAATCATCGCCCAGGACACGCCATCGTCCGCCGCATCATATGGTGTAGTCTCAAAAACAATCTGACCACTTGGGTCAAGCAGCCTAGCACGGCCACCACTATTTGCTAACAGGTCGTTTGTTTCACTCACATAAAAAGCGTGGTATTCGTGAGGACCTAGTTCGCTGCTAACAAAGGTGTAGCTGTAAGAATACGTGTTCCCGCTTTGCAACTTATAACTGCTAAGGTCTACGGATTCATCATTGGGATTGTAAAGTTCAATAAATTCATCGGTCGAGTCGCTGGCTGGAGAAGCGGGATTAGGCAGAAGCTCACTGATCTGTAAGGGGAGCAGTGAGGTGGAAGCGGCTGGCGTTTCAGTTTGAGCAGAAGCATCATTGGGTTGTTGATCAGTTGCTGTGTCATTTTGAGGTGGTGTTTGCTGTTCGGGCTCTGGATCAGCTGCCGGTTTTGAGACTTCTAATAGATCGTCTGCGTGCGGCGTTGGTGTTAACAACTGCCAAGTCGAGTTAGTGAGTATTGGGTTACCTTGATCATCAACGTCCCTAATAAAACTCTTAGTTTTGTTTGATGTGTTTGACGAAAGGAATAATACAGGCGAAATTGCTAGTGACGATGTGCTAGTCCATGCAACTTGGTCCTGAACCGTGCCGTTTAGATCTTTTACAATCAGTTTGCCGCCTGAATCTGACAAGCTCGAAAACGGCAAAGATAGTGAACCGGTAATTTGCTGTGTATTGGCTGCCAACACAATCGACTGGGTTGGCAATAACATGCCATCAGCAATTACGGACTTTTTCACTGGTTGGTCAGAATCACTAGGTGCCGGTGAGTTGTAATACTCGATAGTAAAATCATTTAGATTAAGGCTCGTGACGTCTGCGTTATACAGTTCTATGAATTCGTTATAGCCCGACGAATCATTTTTGATTTTAATTTCATTGATTATCAATGATAGAGAGGACGTAGTTTCGAGTGCTGCTACTTTAAGAGGCAAGAATAAAGGAATTGATAGCGCCAAAATAACGGATAAGCGTAACCATAATTGCTTCATAGTATGAAATATTTTAAATATTCGTTTATTTTTGGCAAGCACTTATCCACAGGAATCGGTAAGGTATACTGAAATTGTTATGTTGCAGCTCAGCGCTTCTCTTCTTAATAGGCCGGTTTTGTCTTTGCGTAGTGGCGGAATTGTAGCGCAAACTGGGCAGGCTATTATTAATCCTAATAACCTGAAGATTGAAGGTTTTTACTGCGAAGACCGACTGAATAAGGGTACTTCGATTCTTTTAAGTCAGGATGTTCGCGAGTTTATTGCTCAAGGTTTAGTAATCAATGATCATGAGGTATTGACTGATGCGGCAGATTTAGTTCGGCTACGTGATGTTTTGAATCTGCATTTCGAACTACTAGGTAAACCAGTAGTCACGCTTTCAAAAGAGCGAATTGGTAAGGTTAATGATTTTGCAGCCGATAGTGAAACCCTATTTGTCCAAAAACTTTATGTCGCCCAGCCGATCATAAAAAGTTTCAGTGGTGGGCAGCTAAGTGTGGATCGCAGTCAAATTATAGAAATAACTAATAAAAAAATTGTCATCCAGGAAATCTTAAGGCCAACTAAAAGTCGGGTACCAGCTACGGCCCCGATTACGGGGTAATGGAGACAAACCTACGGTTTTTCTCATCGCGCCGGTAAAATGGAATACATTTTGTCGGGCTGCTCTTTTCCCTTTAAGAGTTATCCAGGACATTTTTGATGTCGTCGTAGTTATAACCTTGGCGAGATAAATACTGCATCAATTTCAAGTTGTCTTGGTATTTTGTTTGTTTACGCTTTCTTCCTACTAGCTCTCGTAAAACTTCGCGTTCATCGGTTTCGTCTTCAGCTAGTGCTTCATCAATAATCTCGTCAGCAACTCGTTTTTGTTTGAGCTCCTGTCGTAGTCGACGTTTGCTGGTGGCTTTTAATAATCTTCTATTTTCGATCCAGCGCTGAGCAAATTCCTTATCATTGACATAGCCTCTTTTGCGTAACCGATCAATTGTTTGATCTGTAGTTTCTTCGTCATAGTCTTTGCGCTTTAAATAATCACGTAGTTCCCATTCGCTCCTCGGCCGCCGTGAAATTAAGTTCAGTGCTCGGTCGTAGGCTTTATCTAAAATTGCTTTTTCTTTTAAACTGTTGAGTTCCGTTTCTGTAAATTCCTGATTAATTTTCAGGCCCGCATTTAACAACTCATTTTCTGACAATGAGAAGGAGTATTTGTCGTCAATATAAATAGAATACCGATCTGTGCGTTTAACCTGACGTTTTATCGCTGTAACTTTCATAATCCTAGGATAACAGATATAGTTGATTGACATATTGGCAAAGCTGTGTTATAAACTGAATATCATGGGTGTTAATGTAAGAGTCCCTTGCCACGATTGCGGTATAAATCTGGATTTGACTATTGATCAATTGTCAGTAATCGTAGACCGCAGTTCTAGACTAGAAAGTCAATATCGTTTTCAGTGTAGTGTGACTGGAAAGTTTATGGTTCAGTTAGCCCGTCCTGAAGTAGTTGATATTCTAGAACTCTACGAATGCCCTATCGTTGAGTACGACTCAACTATCCCACATGGGGATATAGTTGCGGGAGAAGAGATTTCGCGAAAATTAGGCAAAATTACCGACGACGAAGAAATTAACTTTGGGCTAGTTGGCCCGGAACAACTTGCAGAAGCCGTTCAAACTGAACTAACTTGAAGCTTAACCTTCCTTTTCGGCGGCGGTGCGAACTTTCTTTTCGATCTCTGTCATGACTTTAGGGCTGTCTTCCAAATATTTTTTGGCAGCTTCACGACCTTGAGCAATTTTTTGGTCATTATAGGCGAACCAAGCACCAGTTTTTTCAACAATGCCACGCTCAGATGCCAAGTCCAGAACGTCGCCAGACTTAGAAATGCCTTGGTTGTACATAATATCGAACTCAGCTTGGCGGAATGGTGGCGCTATTTTATTTTTAACAACTTTTACGCGGGTCCGGTTACCAATCACTTCTTCGCCTTGTTTGATCTGGGAAATGCGGCGAATATCCATTCGGACTGAAGCATAGAATTTCAGCGCGTTACCGCCAGTCGTAGTTTCTGGATTGCCGAACATGACGCCGATCTTCATACGAATTTGATTGATAAAAATAACTGTGGCTTTTGAACGGGAAATTACTCCAGTTAGTTTGCGTAAGGCTTGGCTCATCAGCCGCGCCTGCAAGCCCATGTGCGAGTCACCCATATCGCCTTCAATTTCAGCACGCGGAACTAGTGCAGCCACTGAGTCAACAACAATCAAATCTACAGCATTAGAACGAACCAATGTCTCAACAATTTCGAGTGCCTGCTCGCCATTATCCGGCTGAGAAAGTAGTAAGTTCTCGATATCAACACCAATGCGCTTGGCGTAAGCCGGGTCTAATGCATGCTCAGCGTCAATGAATGCCGCCGTGCCACCCTGCTTCTGAATTTCCGCAATGGCATGGAGCGTTAACGTAGTCTTGCCGGAGCTTTCTGGACCATACACTTCTATAACACGCCCTCTCGGAATGCCGCCTCCTAGAGCTAAATCAAGCGATAAACTACCTGTCGGAATAGTCTCAACATTTACCTTGTGAGCTTCACCGAGTTTCATGATCGAGCCTTTGCCGAATTGCTTCTCAATAGTCTCAAGCGCCAGGCCTAGTGCCTTGCTTTTGCCTTCTTGCTGTCCGTCGGTTTTTGCAGTCTTTGAATCAGCCACGATCTCTAGTTCTCCTTCCCCACTCCACTTTAGCTACACTTACACTCAAGTATAGCAAAGTTATCATACTGGCTGATCAGAGTAAAATCCTTAGGCTTATATAATTTGTAGTCTGCTCCATCCTCATCTGATAAATTAAGCTTATTATGCTTATGACTTTCCTATATAATTAGCGGCAAGAATGCGTATATCTGATTCGCTGGTTGAAAAATTATTACTAGCTGACAACAAAATTACAAAAGTGCAGCTTACAGGCCTGCATGATCAAGAAAAAGCCGAGAAGAAACCTCTGCAAGACCTGGTTATTCAAGGCAACTTGGTTTCTGAAAAAGACCTCACAAAATTGTATGCAAAAGAGATAGATGTACCGTTCGTAGAGCTAAATACCAAAGAAATCAAGCGGGATATGCTCAGACTTGTTCCGGAACGTATTGCCCAGCAGTACAAGGTAGTACTCTTCGGTGTTGATGAAAAAGGCAGTAAGTTGCTTGCCATGGAAGATCCTGACGACATCCAGGCCGTCAATTTTCTGCAAAAGCAATTAGGCAATGACTTGAAGGTTCATATAGCAACTGCCACTAATATTGGCTCTGCACTTGACCAATATCGTGGGAATATTGGTAGCGAACTTACTAAAGTCGTAACAGCTGAAGACGAAGAGGAAAAAGAAGAGGACGAGGAAGTTAGTGAAGAAGATCTAGCTGAGGATTCGCCAGTTGCTCAAACTGTAAATCTTTTAATCGAATATGCTATACGTTCTGGCGCCAGCGATATTCATATTGAACCAAGAGAAAATTACACGACAGTTCGCTACCGTGTTGACGGCGTTTTAAGAGAAGCTAACAAGCTTCCTAAAAAGGTTCACAATGCTCTAGTTTCACGTATCAAAATCTTGTCTAACCTCAAGATTGACGAACGTCGCGTGCCTCAGGATGGACGTTTCAAGATCCAGATCGGCAGCGCCATATATGCACTGCGTGTTTCCACCCTACCAATCTACGAGGGCGAAAAAGTGGTCATGCGTATCCTGGATGAATCCAGCGGCGCGGCCACTCTTGAAGATCTCGGCTATTGGGGTATTTCTTTAGACAATATCAACAAAGCTATTAAACAGCCTCATGGCATGATACTAGTAACCGGCCCGACCGGTTCAGGTAAATCTACCAGTTTATTTAGCACGCTCAGCTTACTAAATAAGCCCACTGTAAACATTTCAACTATTGAAGATCCTGTCGAATACAAAATCCCGGGAGCTAATCAGACTCAAGTTAATCCTAAGGCTGGCATGACGTTTGCCATGGGTCTTAGGGCTCTACTGCGTCAAGATCCAAATATCATTATGGTCGGTGAGATACGCGATACCGAAACAGCCGGTCTTGGAGTTCAGGCGGCGCTTACCGGTCACTTAGTGTTTGCTACTCTTCACACAAACAATGCCGCCACTTGCTTGCCGCGTTTGCTTGACATGGGTATTGAGCCGTTTTTGATCGCTAGTACTGTTAGAGTAGTTGTTGGTCAACGTTTAGTGCGTCGTCTTTGTGTGGATTGCCGACTAGAAATGGCACCTGACGAGGCTACTTTGAAACAAATCGATGGGATATTTGGCACTAGTGACAGTACTACTATGAAGCACATTCACCAGCTCGAACAACAGGCGCTTGATGGAGGCATCGGAAAGACAAATGTAGGTAAAAGCAAGGTCTCTACTACCGAACTATCGACAACAGACTCAAAGATTACCCGCATTTTTAAAATAAATGAAAACGGCTGTGAGACTTGCGGTCACGTTGGTTATAAAGGTCGTGTCGGGATATATGAAGTATTATCAAATTCCGGGGATGTACAAAAGCTGATTGTCGGCAATGGCACAAGTGAAGTTATACAAAACCAAGCTATAAAAGAAGGCATGATCACTATGCAAATTGATGGTTTGATCAAAGCGCTTCGTGGCCAGACAACCATTGAAGAAATATTAAGGGTAACGGCTGAAAAATAATGCGATTTGCTTATACTGCTACAAATAAAGAAGGAAAAACCTTACAAGGGACTGCTGATGCTGTTAACAGGCAGTCGCTTATAGCATTGCTCGCAAAACAGGAACTGCGACCGGTAGTTATAAAGCTGGACACTGGGCGAGGGTCTCATAAAAGAGCTAAAAAAGTAAAACTTAAGGACCTGGTCATTTTTACACGTCAACTTTCCACTATGATTTCAGCTGGTGTTCCTCTCACCCGCTCTTTGTCGACGCTTCAGACTCAAACTGACAATAAATATTTCAAGCAGGTATTGGCTGATGTAATGAAAGATGTTGAAGGCGGTTCTCCTCTTGGAGATTCGTTCGCCAAATATCCTAATGTCTTCTCTGATGTTTATGTCAACATGGTTAGAGCGGGTGAGGCTGGTGGTATTTTAGACGACATACTAAAGCGTCTTGCTTCCCAAGTAGAGCAGGATTCCAGCATGCGTAAGAAAGTTAAAGGCGCTATGACATATCCAATTGCTATTTTGTTTATAGCGGTCTCGGCCTTCTTTGGAATTATGACTTTTGCCATGCCTAAAATTGGCAAGATTTTAAAAGATTTAGGCGGTGAAAATGCAAAATTGCCTGTCTACACTCAGACCTTACTCAACACTAGTGACTTTCTGACCCACGCCACCATTGTCCCTCATGTCCCAAACATAATATTTATCATAATCACAGGCTTCCTAGCCGGTACTCTCTTTCTCCGTTACATTCGCACTCCAAAAGGAAAATACAAATTCCACAGCTTTCTACTACGCGTGCCAGTACTTAAAGTCATAATCACCAAGGTTGCTATTGCCCGCTTTGCCCGCACTTTTGCGGCACTCATGTCAGCCGGTGTAACTGTGCTTGATGCACTCGAAGTCACCGGGGCAGCCATAGGCAATAAAGTGATCGAAGCTGAGCTGAAAGAAGCAGCTAAAGCTGTCAAAAACGGTAAGCAGCTTAGCGAACCGCTTAGCACCAGTCCGCATTTTCCGCCGATTGTACCTCAGATGCTAGCTATAGGTGAAGAAACAGGACAAATTGATACTATATTAGTAAAAGTTGCGGACTTTTATGAAGAAGAGGTGGAAGTCACAATTGACGGAATGAGTTCAATTATTGAACCTGTCATGATTGTTGTTCTTGGCGCGTTCGTCGGTTTAATAGCCGTAAGTGTTATGGGACCAATTGCAGGACTGAGTAAGCAAATTGGTAATTAACAGATAGTGGGCAAACAAGGCTTGACCTGTTTACGGTTATGGTTATAATTACCGTCAGATACTTACACTAATAAGTAAGATCATAAAGTAATAAACATTAAGGAGGGTGGGTCCCCTATGACTCTTAAGACTAAACAAGAAGGCTTCACTATCGTGGAACTCTTGATCGTAATCGTAGTTATCATCATCTTGGCAGGCTTGGTGCTGGTAACCTTTAATGGTGTGCAACAAAAGGCACGCAACACAGAGCGCACTACTGATATCAAGGCGATTGAATCTCACCTTGAGACGTATAATGCTCAAAATGGAAAGTATCCAACACTTGCTGATATGAATACTCAACCAGGCACTGGTAACTGGTGGATTCAGGACAATTTAAAGGGTCTTGATAAAGAAGCTCTTCGTGATCCGAAGAACTCAAGCTATCAGCTAGCCGCTACACCAACAGCTAGTCAGTATGCATACCAGCCTACTGATGACGGCGGAAATGCTTGCGACAACACTGCTACGGACTGTAGTAAGTTCACCTTAACTGCTAAGCAAGAAGGTGGTGGCGCAGACATCGTTCAGAAGAGTTTGCAATAAAGCTTAAGCTTTAAGAAATAAATCGGGGCATGAATTTGCCCCGATTTTAATATTGACAGTTATAATAAATCATAAGCATGTTACGTAACATCAAAAACTCTGAAAGCGGTTTTACTATAGTTGAGTTGGCCTTGGCGTGTCTGATTTTCCCCATTATCGTTATAGGTATTGCTAACGCCTACGGTGGGGTACGCCGTTCATACACAATAGCCCGACAGTTTAATGAAATGTATAGCGTACTGAGCTCTTGTCCAGAGTTTGATAGAGCTCTTGATTACTCATCACTTAGTAGTGCTACTAGCTGTTTTCCTAATAATACGGTCGCTGCCGAGGGGGGCAGTGGCCTGACAATCACCTATAACCCGACTTTGACCGTTACAGATACGGCGTCGCTTGGCGCAACAGATCCACTCTCAACAGTACCGGATTCAAAGGTCGTTGATATTTCGCTGCCGTTTCTAAAAAATACTCACTCACCTCCTCTGGAAGTTCGCATGTTAATTACCCGAAATGGAATTGGCCAACTGTGAAAAATAGCGAAGCTGGATTCACCCTGCCTGAGTTGATGGCTGTAATGGCAATTAGCTTACTATTCTCAGCTCTGATCTTCGCCTTTGGATTCACTTATTGGCGAGATGGTATTTTGTTGCAGGCTGATGAAGATACTCTTATTACACGTCTAAATGCCAGTGATTTTTTACGTGAAAATATAGGAGGTTCTTCGGGCCTTGTTATTCAAAATAGCATTGCTGATCCTCATGCCCTAGCACCCGATCCGGCAGATGCCAGCAATCAATATTGGTTACCTATCCACGCCACGCCAGGCACAGTTTCTATGGGTTCGGCCGGTACTTATACGCCGCTTATTTATTATCGAAAGTTCAGCGTTAATAGCAGCAATAATTTCATAATGAATGGGACTGCCCCCTATGAAGATGAGTATGTCTTGTATCTTGACGGCTCAACTAAGCAACTTATGCTTCGTTCAATAGCCAACCCGAGTGCGACCGGTAATCGGCTTAAGACTAGCTGCCCGCCAGCCTTAGCGACTGGCAGTTGTCCTAGTGATCGAACAATATCTACCAGTCTAGCTTCAATAGGGCTTCGTTATTTTTCCAAGTCAGGTAACCCCATAGACCACACTTCGGTATATGATTCCGATATTAATCAATACGTAGGACCGGATTTTCCGGTGGTTGAGGTGGCTGAATTTACAGTCAATTTAAAGCAACGACCGACCTTCTTTAGTACAAATGCGGTTTCAAATAGCGCGGTAATACGAATTGCGCTGAGGAATAGTTAAAATGAAATGCTTTCAAAAATCTGAAGGGTCCATCATTGTCTCAATTTTGTTAGTCATGATGTTTTTAACCGGTTTCATTTTAAATCTTATGATCTTAGCCAACTCCAATCTTGTGAGAGCTCGTTCTAGGGTTCTTCTGCTTGAGGCGCAGTATGCTGCTGAGTCAGGTGCTGACGCTGCTATAGCTACACTAAATAACGGCAATGACACTTATACTGGCACCGGCGGCGAGGTGACAGTCATGAACAATACTTTATACAAAGCAACTTATAGTGTTAGTGTGACTAATGGATCGATTCTTAAAGAACGAATTATAACCTCGACCGGCCGACTCTATTCGCCTAAAACTGCAACTACAGCTGCTCATTCACGACGGATCGAAGTGATAGCCCAGCGTAGTTCCAGCTCCGGATCATCATCGATAGTTAGCCGTAATATCTTAGATATTGCCAGTAGCGTAAAAAACGTGTCTGCTGTTGACGTGGTACTAAACGGCTACATTAATATGGCCAAAAATACTAACAAACTAACCGCCGAGAATATTACTGTCGCCGGTAAAAACACGGGGGCGAGTAACTGCTCTATTGGTGGCTCAGGCAGCCTTGTTAAACCGACTACTTTTACTCATGCTGGACAAACTAAAACCAATATTACGGTCGCCTACAACAACTGTATAAGTCCTCCCGGCAACACCAGTAATGCTGATTTCACTGTACTTGCCAATCAGAGCGGTATCAGTCAAATTCGTTCAACTTATATACCTTGGGGGCAGTATATGGATAGTTCTTACCAAAACTCAGCTGGTGGCTGTAATGACTGGACAACGGGCAGTTTTCCTCGCAGTATACCAAGTACGGGTAACACCAAAAAAACACACTACCCCGACAGCAGCAGTAACATCAGTACTTCTTGTGGCACTTCAGGAGATTTGTCTTTAGCCACCGGCCAGTATAATATACGCGACCATGTTCATATCAGGGCAAGCTTGTGTGCAGCTAGTGCCTGTACTCCTACTTTTTACAATCCTGATAGCGGTGCTGCCGGATTAAAGTTTATATTCGTAGAAGGTACTGTGAATTTTGGTAGTATCCAAACTGCATCGGGTAGTGGGCCTATAGTTATTGTTGCTTACGGTTCTGATCCTTCAGGTATAGCAAACCAGTGTCCTGACGGTGGCGCTATACATTTATCTAATAGTGGCAACACGTCCGCACCGGCTCTATATTTGTTAGCTACCAATGGTATGTGCCTAGATCAAACAAAATTCAGTACCGATAAAGCACTGGGGGGTGTTTCAGGTAAAAACATTTATATCGCCACTAATTCGGGCACTCCATTTGACCTTGGTATTGACCCAACTTTTCCTGCCAGTTCAATTCCAGTCGACTTAAGCTGGAAAGCAGTAAGATATCGACGATTATAAAAGCTTGTTCTTACAGAGATGGCTATATGATATAGTTAAGGAAAGCGAGCGATGCTTTGATGGGCAAGCATGAGTAGTAATACCAACACTTATTTTTATCACGACAAACCGATTTTCGGACTTGATATTGGATTCAGCAGCCTCAAGGTAATGCAGATTGAAGAACACGGAAATAGGTATGTCGTTAAAGGTTACGGTGTTGCAAGTTTTGATTCTTCTGCAGTTGCTGACGGTGTCATAAAAGAACCTGAAAAGATTGCCGGAGTCGCCCATGAACTTTTCAGTAATAATCTTGTAGGCGAAATAACTACCCGGCGAGTAGCTATTGCTATACCTGCCAGCAAGACTTACAACCGAACTATGACACTGCCGCCTATGCGTCCTAATGACATTGCTGAAGCTGTGCGATTAGAGGCAGAACAATACATTCCGATGCCCGTTGATGAACTCTATATGGATTACAGCATCATTTCTAAAACTCCAAAACAGATTGAACTACTGGCAGTTGCTGCTCCCAAAAAGATTATTGACTCATACGTAACTTTAGCGAAATTGATAGGAGCTGAGACGGTATTATTTGAAACTTCGATTGGCTCCGCTGGGCGCCTCTTCATACAAGCAGAAAGAAGTGACGTGCCAACAGTATTAATTGATCTTGGATCGCTTGCTTCGGACCTTACTATATATGACAAAACTTTGATTGTTACCGGCACAGTTCCTGGAGGTGGTGATAGTTTTACAAAGCTTATTGCAGACAAACTAAAAGTCAGCCATCAAGAAGCTCATATCATTAAAACAAAATACGGCATAGGTCTCAGCAAAAAACAGAAGGAAATTCTAGAAAGTCTTTCGCCCATTCTGAACCAATTAAGTAAAGAAGTTAAGCGAATGATTCGTTACTATGAGGAGCGCTCTAATACCGATAAAAAAATTGGTCAGATTGTCACAATGGGCGGTGGAGCAAACATGCCGGGACTATCCGAATACCTGACCGACCTACTTCGCTTGCCGGTACGTATGTGTGATCCGTGGCAGCATCTGCATTTTGCAGGCTTACAACCTCCAAACACCTCAGAGAAATCAATGTATGTCACTGTCTGCGGACTATCACTGGCAAACCCTAAAGAGATGTTTATCTCATGATTAACCTTCTCCCTACGGAAACCAAGAAAAATTTTGTCTATGCTAGGCGCAACACGCGGCTTAGACGGTGGTGCTTTGCAACCTTAGTCGCAATCATCGGAATAGTAGCTGTAGTGCTGTTTGGTCAACTTTACATTAACCGCTCGATCAAATCGTACGCTGCTCAAGCTGATCTTGCACGTGAACAGCTTAAAACACAAAAACTGGATGAAACTGAGAAGCAAGTTACAGATATCAGTAATAGTTTACAGCTGGTTATTCAGGTACTTGGAAGAGAGATTTTATTCTCAAAACTAATTAAACAAATTGGTACTACTATCCCTCCGGGCGCCGCTTTGAGCGATCTAAGTATAAGCAAGGTTCAAGGCGGTATTGACCTGAGATTTAACGCGGCGAGCTACCAGACCGGAAGTCAAATACAAGTAAACTTGCAGGATCCTAACAATAAAATTTTTGATAAGGCTGATATCGTCAATATTAGCTGTTCAAGCACCGGGGCACCTGACCCTCGTTATCCTTGTCAGGTAACCATTCGTGCCCAGTTTTCTAAGAACAATCCTTTCTTATTCATAAATGGCCAGAAGTCGACAGGAGCCACACAATGAATCCTAAGCGAGTCTTTTTGGTCATGGTGGGTGTGTTGGTACTGCTAGGCGGTTTGACCATAGCTGGTGTCATTCTAGGCGACAACTTACTTCAACATAAGTCTAAGCAATTAATTGGTCTAAAGGCTGACAACCGTACACTAGAAGCTCAGCAGACTTCGCTTGTTCAGGCCAAAAAGGATATAGATAAATATTCAGATCTGGAGAAAATTGCAAAGGCAGTTGTACCTCAGGAAAAAGATCAAGCACGAACGGTTAGGGAAATCGTTAATATTGCTTCAGCCAGTAATGTAAAAATTGCCAGTATCACTTTCCCTACCTCAGAGCTCGGTAAAGTTCAGCCAAAGGCAACGCCTTCGACGGAGAGTGGAGATAAAAATGCTACACCAGCTCCCGTTGTTACAGTACCCCCATTAACTCAGGTAAAACCAGTTGATAATATCAAGGGTTTGTATCATCTAGAAATTACCATACAGTCGGATACCAACACTCCAGTACCATATAGTAAATTGATTGAGTTCCTAAACCGACTTGAGCAGAATCGCCGAACCGCTCAAGTAAGTGGTATCAATATCCAACCTTCGGCTAAAAGTCGTGATTTAGTAACATTTAATCTCGTGCTGGACGTTTATATTAAGCCATGAAAGAATTTACTCCTAAAAAATTAGCGGAGAAAATTAAGCCCTTGTTCAGGTTTCTTAAACGCTATGCGGTACTCATATTTATTGTCGCCATTGTTGGTATTTATGGATTTTTGGTATTTCGTATTAATAGTTTGGTACAAACTGAGCCGAGCGAGGATGCGGTAACTGAAAAACTACAAAATGTTAAGCGGCCCAAGATTGACCAATCAGCTATCGATAAGATACAGCAACTTCAGGGCCAGAATATTGAGGTAAAATCGCTCTTCGATCAAGCGCGAAATAACCCATTCTCAGAATAGTTAGAGTTGGGTTTTATTATCTCACAATAAAGAAATAATTTATTAGCTGGAGCGCGATTGACCAGAGTTTATATAGCGCTCGTGGGCATCGATAATAATTTTTGCAAATGTAGTTGGGTGCGGGCAATAAATAAAGTGGAAGCTAGACAGTTCACCGGCTGTTTCTACTTTCAAGGTACCAAAACCAAGTAGCGTAGCTATAAAACCAGTTTGCTCGGATGTAACATCCTCAACGTTGGCCATTGATAGCTTAGATGTTTGTCGACGAAATAATCCTAGCTGCACTATTTGAGTAATACTGTCGTCGGTCACAATCCAGCGATTTTGCCGATAAACCGCTGTAGCTAAAAGAAGGAAAAACGAAGCTAATATTCCAGCAACAATTGCGAGTGTCCAAATCCATTGTATAGCCTGATGACTGTTCGAGCTTTGCACCACTTGAGGCACTACGAAAAGCACCAATCCAAATGCTACTACTAAACCAATAATCGTTTCTATATAAAGAGCTATTAACCCGAACGGATGGCGTTTTATCGTCACTTGCTCAGCGTTACCGATGGGTATTGTGGGGTCTACTGTTTCTTCGTTGGAAGATGTTGGCGCTGGAACGTCCGGAGTTGGTTCTTTTGTTTCTGCCATTTTAAATATTATACAGGAGGACTAGAGAAGACTGGCTTGAGAGGTACTCTTACCGGGTTTCTTACCCAAGTGCTTATAGGCTTTGGGCGTAACTTTGCGTCCTCTAGGTGTACGTTCCAGTAGTCCGAGTTGCATCAAATATGGTTCAAAATAATCTTCAATAGTTGTACGCTCATCAGCCAGTAGTGCAGCAATCGTCTCAACTCCAACCGGTCCGCCATTGTAATTATCGATAATGGCATTGAGTAGGCGTCGATCGGCGGCATCCAAACCAAGTTCATCGATATCAAGAAGCTTCAGTGCGGCAAGAGTTTGGGGCTCATCAATAATTCCATCGCCATTGACGTCTGTATAGTCTCTTACTCGCTTTAACAAACGGTTGCCAATCCGAGGCGTCAGACGTGAACGTTCGGCGATTAAGGTGGCCGCTTTTGGATGCATCGTGCTGCCAAGAATTTTTGCCGAGCGTTTTAGTATAGCCTGCATCTCTTCGGAACTATAGAATTCCAGTCGATAAATATGGCCAAAGCGATCACGAAGCGGAGCAGCTAAAGACCCAGCGCGTGTGGTTGCTCCGATCAGCGTAAATTTGGGAACATCTAGCCTGAGACTGCGTGCACTTGGTCCTTTACCCAACATAATATCAATAGCGTAGTCCTCCATAGCGCTATAAAGTACTTCTTCTACTTGTCGGCTCAAGCGGTGAATCTCGTCAATAAATAAAATGTCGCCGTCTTGTAGGTTGGTCAACATACTCGCCAAATCAGCTGCTCTGTCCACAGCAGGTCCGCTGGTAACACGTAGGCTGGCGCCCATTTCCCTAGCAATTACGTAAGCGAGTGTCGTTTTGCCAAGTCCTGGAGGACCATGCAAAAGTATATGCTCCAGCGGCTCACCACGTTTTTTAGTGGCTGCCATGCTTAGTCCCAAATTTTTCTTGATCCGCTCTTGACCTACATAAGCCGAAAAGTCTTGCGGCCTAAGTGTAAGTTCTAATTCAACTTCCTGCTCGTCATCTTCTGAACCGGTCTTAGCAATTCGCTCAATCATTTAACATTCTCTTTAAGAGCTAGTTTTATCCGCTCTCCACTTGGTAATTTTTTATCAACTCCGCTCAGGGCATTTAATGCATCGGGTACGCTATAGCCAAGTGATACAAGGGCTTGGACGGCTTCGTCTTTTTCAGCTGACGAAGTTGAGACAAATAAAGCATCCGAACCAGTCGCCACCAAACCAACTTTGTCTTTCAGTTCTACGACCACTCGTTCTGCCACACGCTTTCCTACGCCTTGCGCAGTTTGAATCAATTTGGTGTCGCCACTGGCAATAGCCTTTCTAACGGTTTCAGCTAAGCCTATACCTAAGATATTAATAGCCATTTTTGGCCCAACTCCTGACACATCGAGTAATTGCTCAAATAATTTCTTGGTATCTAGCTGCGTAAAACCATATAAATCTTGCGCGTTTTCACGAATATGTTCATAAATGTAGAGTTTGGTTGATTCTCCGATCGTCAGCTTTCCAAAATCTTCCAGGGGTACAAGCACGCCATAACCAACACCTTGCACATTTATAACCACTTGTTCAGACAGTTTTTCGGCAACTGTGCCAGTTAATGTTGCAATCATTAGAGTTATTATCGCATATTCATGCTGCAGCAGATAGCTGCCGCTAGAGCATCAGCACAGTCATCAGGTTTTGGGATCTCCTTGAGCGCAAGTATCACGCGCACCATTTCTTGCATCTGTTTTTTATCTGCTCTGCCATAGCCAGTTAGAGCTTGTTTAATCTGCAGTGGTGTATATTCGTATAAATCCATGTTGTGTTGGCGGCCCAACAATAAAACTACACCACGCGCTTGGCTGACAGACATGGCCGTAGTAATGTTCTGTGCAAAGAATAATTTTTCAACCGACATAACGCCAGGCTTAAATTCCTTGATTACTTCTTCAAGTTCATTAAAAATGGTAAATAAGCGCGCACTATCTTCTTGGTTTGCCGGAGTTCTAATTACTCCAGCATCGACCAGCTGTGCCTTGCCTTTAGCATCAATATCAATAACACCAAACCCCAAAATTCCTGTTCCAGGATCAATTCCGAGTATTCGCCTACTAGCTAGCAAGTAATTCCTCCGGAATGTCGAAGTTTACGTGAGTAGCGGTGACATCGTCCAAATCATCTAGCGCATCCATTAAGCGCAAAATCTTGCCGGCTGCAGCTGCATCAGTAACTTCGACTGTGTTGTTGGGAGCATAAGTAAGTTCAGCTTCGAGTACCTCTGTATTTGCTTTTTCCAAATCATCGCGTACTTTTGCCAAGTTCTTTGGATCAGTATAGATAACTGACTCACTGCCTTCTTCCTGAACATCTTCGGCACCGGCGTCTAAGGCTGCCATTAGTAAGTCGTCTCCATTACCCTTGACTCGGATTACACCTTTTCGATCAAACTGAAAAGCAACTGCGCCCTTTTCGGCAATGTTACCGCCGTGCTTAGAAAAGGCTAAGCGGACTTCTGGATAAGTACGGTTGATATTATCTGTAGCACATTCAACTAGTATCGCAACGCCGCCAGGGCCATAGCCTTCGTACATGACTTCTTGGATTTGTTCCCCGCCAAGCTTGCCAGATCCTCGGTCAATTGAGCGCTGAATATTGGCAGTCGGCATGTTAGAAGCTTTGGCTTTGTCAATTGCCAGACGTAATGAAAAGTTGCTGCTAGGGTCATCCCCACTACGTGCAGCTACAGCAATGGCATTGCCAAGTTTAGTAAAAATCGCACCGCGGGCTGCATCCTTGGCGCCCTTCTGGCGCTTAATTGTGGACCATTTACTATGACCAGACATATTACTCCAGAGTTTCTATCTCTGTTATGTTAGCATTTTTAGACACCTTGCGCCACATTACAAAAGAGATAAAGATTAATGAAAGATAAAGAAGTAAAAGCGAAATTAAAGATAGGCTACGCTCTACGGCTGCATGTGGAATATGAGACAAAATACTAACAACGTCGAGCATATAAGTCAGTAAAATTTTGGCTGGCCACGCTAGCCAACCCGCTAGAACCGAAAACAGCATACCTGCCAGCCCAGCCACAAAAGCCAGCAACATTGCTATTGGTACCAATGGCACAATTAACAAATTACTAATCAGTGCAACCGTTGAAGTAACACCAAATATATATAAGACCAGTGGTGCTGTCATGAGCTGTGCAGCAAAGGTCTCAAATACTAGTAAAGCCATTGGCCGTGGTGATTTTTCCTTATTATAAAAACGCCTTACAGTGAGTGGCACCAAAACAATTACACCGTAAAAGGCCAAGAACGATAAGTACCACCCAACATCGCTCCAAAGATACAGTGGATTCCAGCCAGCTGTAATGACGGCCGTTAGTGCTAGCAACAAAAGTGGGCGGAAAGTACGGCCATAGTACCAGGCCAATAGACTTAAAGTACTGACTATTGCGGCGCGGACGATTGAGGCACTAAAGCCTGTCACCAATAAAAAGCCGATTATAAGCAAAACTGACAGCGCGGTTATCTGGTATTTCGAGCGTTTTTTACCAAATCTACGCATCGCCATCACAATAATAGTTAAGTTATATCCGGACACTGCAACTATATGAGTTAGTCCGACACTGGTAAGTTGTTTATTTACTTGTTCTGGAATGGTGGTCCGTTGTCCAATTAATAGTCCTAGGGCAAAAGAAGCTAGCGGTTCCGGCAGCGCTGATTCCATGCCGGCAGTAAAACGCAGCCGTAATTTATCGGCCAATGAGTTGCCACGACCAAGTACTTTTAGATCAGCAAAACTAACAGAGCCTTGTCGTGAACCGCGCGTTGGGAAAAATTTGCCTTCTGCCTGAATAATATCACCGCGATATACTGCCTGCTCACCAAAGCCTTCAATCTTCACTTTTCCAGGTAAACGTGTGTCAAAAGGCTCAATTATATGAACTTCTGTACCTTCAAAGCCTAGCTGAGATTTTTCTGAATATACTCCATCTGTATCTGCCTTGACCTGGAGAACCACTTTTTGTTTATCAATTAACATGTATGGTGTTAGTTTGGCTACAAATTGGCTTCCCCGCCACCAACCCAAGCATAATCCAAACAAAACAACAGCAATTAGACTTATAATTCTTAACCTCTTGATACTTACTATTAAGAAAAATAAACATATCCAAACCCAGGCACCTTCCAACGCAGGAAAAACTTTAGACAAACCCAAACCTGCTAGAAAAGCCAGTAGCCCTATAGTAATAACAGTTGTCCGACGAAATTGCCTCTGCATAATGTGAAACCAGAATATCTGATCCTTCTCAGATAAACAAAAGCGCCACATTTATAAGATTGCCCAAACAGAGGTAATGGGATATAATCACCGGAGTTTTGTGGGCCCATAGCTCAGCTGGTAGAGCAGCGGCCTTTTAAGCCGCGTGTCGCGGGTTCGAGCC
>CAZLTB010000009.1:0-29062 GCA_964562505.1 uncultured Candidatus Saccharibacteria bacterium | reverse complement strand
AGCAGAGGCTTGAAGAGCCTTGTGTCCCCAGTTCGAGTCTGGGAGGAGCCACCAACTTGCGAGTGTAGCTCAGCTGATAGAGCGCTTCCTTGCCAAGGAAGAGGCCAGGGGTTTAAGTCCCCTCACTCGCACCAGAATTTATTATGAGTTCCCGTTAGGCCGTTTTTTGTTACAATCGACTCATGGATCATCCCGACGCCCGAAATGACATTTCTGTCAAAGACTATATTGCTTTAATTGATGATGAGCAGATGATAAAAGATAGCCAAGTGCTTTTAGAAATGATGCAGAGAATAAGTGGACATAAGCCCAAGCTGTATGGAATCGGCACCATTGGTTTTGATATGTACCACTACAAATATGACAGCGGGCGCGAGGGTGACGCTCATGTTCTTGGTTTTTATCCTAGAAAGGGCAAGATCACTGTTTACCTTATGGATGGCACAGCGCGTTACTCTAAATTGCTGGCTAAACTAGGTAAACATACGACTACTGGGTATTGTGTTTATATAAAGCGGCTTAGTGATGTAGAGCTGCCAATCCTGGAGCAAATCGTGCGCGAATCTTATGAGAACATAAAATCTAAAGACGGGCATATAGATCGAATACTGTGGCAAGCCGAAAAATAGGCAATTTTTTAGGAGGGCTATAATAGAGTTATGAGAAAAATAATCGTTATAACAATGATTACTTTAGACGGAGTAATGCAAGCGCCAGGTGGGCCTGAGGAAGATACATCTAACGGTTTTAAATACGGCGGTTGGACGGCACCGTATGCGAATGCTAACGGGAGTGATTTCTTTCAAAAAAATATGCAGCCGGCTGAGTATCTTTTGGGAAGAAAGACATTTAAGATTTGGGAAAACTACTGGCCGCAGCATGCAGACGTTTGGCCGGGTATAAATGATGGCATGAAATACGTGCTGAGTAACACGGTGGATAAGTCAGATTGGAAGCATACGAAATTTCTTAAAAACGTGGCTGAAATCAAAGAACTTAAGAACACAGATGGTTCTGACCTGCACGTTTGGGGTAGTGGTAAGCTCATCCAGCTGCTTCTTAAAAACGATCTGGTGGACGAACTACGGCTTGTAACCTACCCATTGACGCTTGGCCAAGGAGAAAAGCTATTTGCAGATGGCACGATTCCGGCAGCATTTAAACTTACCGAGGGCGACATTACACCAAGCGGCGTTATTATGGCCAATTATAAGCGAGCCGGAGAAGTCAAGACAGGTACTGTTGGAGCTTAGGGCGGCTAGCTTGCACCAAGCATTGACAATTAAATAAAATCATTGTATTTTAGTTGTAATGAAAAATTCTAGTGAGCCGTTAGATCTTGAAAAAGTTAACAGAGGTGACAAGATAACATACCTGGCGAGTAATGTGCTTTATTTTGATTACAGTGTTTTCGACGTAGATGAAGATAGAAGTTTGCCGTACGTAGAGATTACAGCTCGTCCCGCTAGAGGAAACTGTGTCATAGTTGAGAAATTAAATCGTACAGCGATGAGGGGCATTATGCTCGGATCATCCGACGACTTTGCAGAAGATATTGATCAAGGTGTATTACTGCCGGGCAAAATGGTGGCAGTAGAGATGGTAATAGAAGATGAGATTGTATTTAGTCTATTTCCAGCTCCTGAATCCAGGCCAATCCTTCAGCGCAGCGCCTAGATTGAGATTTTTATGTCAGCCGAATTTCCAACAGACTGTTTAAGCTAATTTGCTTATGATTCTCCATGCTTTTAAGAAGACGGAGGAGGAAAATGGGACGTTCTTTTTTAGGAGAGAGAATTATAGGCGAACCAGCAGAGCTAAAACCATATCTACCGTTTCCGGCTGCTGTTGAAGCGGGTATTTTAGAAAATCCTGAGGCTTTGGCAGCTACGCTTAGTCAACCACCGGGCGAAGAGATTGTTAATGGCAGAATTCCTAATGCCAAAGGGGCAGGCATCTTGAAGGCTGCTGGTAAGTTATTTGCATACGATCTTGTGGGAGTCGAAGCGACTGGCAGCGAGCTTCGTGTGTTTCCAGCGTCGAAGGAGGCTGTAAGCCATGACGGCAAAATCAAACAAGAAGGTGTGATATTGCAGGAAAGGATTGATGAGAGGATCGACACCCTTTTTAAAATTGTGGCACTTGCAATTGACGAACAAAAAGACCCATGGCTCACACACCGACTTGGTAAAGACCGCCGGTCCGTTCATCCTGGAGGTGTTGATGTTTTCTATACCGACCCGTTCGATACGCAGGAGTATGAAGTTCAAGATATTGATAATGACACCAACCTAATGGTTGCGAAAGTCAGACAAAAATACTTTCCTGTGCCAGATTTAGCCAAATAATTGGAGGCGCGTACGAGATTCGCACTCGTGTGGAGGGTTTTGCAGACCCTTGCCTAACTCCTCGGCCAACGCGCCTTGGTGGAGTCGGGGAGAATCGAACTCCCATTCCATCCATGCCATGGATGTGTACTAGCCATTATACGACGACCCCAAAACAGATAGGAATTATATCCTAATCTTATCTGACCTGCTACAATAGGGCGCATGGCCAAAGACGCAAATGCTTCAGATAGTAAAGTATCAGGAGGTTTAAGCGGATTGACACGCCTCGTTATTGTTTTAGCAATTGTTTTAGCAATTGGTGCATTTTGGTCCTGGTGGCATTATGTACGGTCTAATCCAAAACGAGTTTTTGAAGCAGCAGTCAGCAACAACTTGAAAGTCAGAGGGGTAACTGACCACTTGCTGCAATCAAATGGTAACCAGAAACTTGATCAGACAGTACAGCTTATGACTGGCCCTGAGAATACAGCTCACGCATCAACAGTATTATCCCAAGAAGGCTCGGGCGGCGGCTCCGTTCAAACTGAAACTATTGGTACACCTTTTGCTGACTATGTGCGCTATACCAGCATAATGACGTCACAGAAAAACGCTGAAGGCAAGCCACTTGATTTTTCTAAAATTCTAGGGGTATGGGGAACTACAGGCTCTACGGACAGTAAAGGCGATACCAACGGAGATCTCTACAATCAAATTATTCTCGGCATAGTCCCATTTGCTAATCTACCGGCTGCAGAGCGAACCGCATTACTAAAACAAATTAAAGATCAGAAAGTCTACGACGTAGACTACTCTCATGTTGAACACAAGATCGTAAATGGTCGCCCAGTGTATATCTATAAAGTGACAGTCAAGCCGGAGGCGTTCGTTGGTTTGTTAAAAACTTTGGGCAGCTATCTAGGCCTCACACAATTAGAGACTGTTGACCCATCAAGTTATAAGCAGTCACCACCCCTTAAAGTGGAATTGGGAGTTGATGTCTGGACACGCCAACTAAACTCAGCAACCTACGTTAATAATGACAGGACTGAACGGCTGAGTGCTTACGGCGTACAACGGCCCGTTGAGCTCCCCAAAAACGCTGTATCAACTGACGAACTCCAAACTCGCGTTCAATCAATACAATGATATGTGTTCTAAATTTTTTGTTGACTAATTTCTAACCTGATTAACTCCTGTATACTTGAATACAATGAACAGCAAGCAAATCATTATTAATGGGCTGCTGACACACTACCTAGAAGCTGGTAAAGGGCCACTAGTTGTTATGCTCCACGGATGGGGCGATAGCAGCGACACTTTTAAGGGACTGGCAGGAGTCTTAGCTTCGCAATATCAGCTGATCGTGCCTGATTTACCTGGCTTCGGTAAAACTGATCCGCCTAGCTCAGTTTGGGGACTTGATGATTATGCAAATTTTGTTGAAGAGCTTTTAAAAAAGCTGGGGCATTCTGAAACTTATGCTATCGTAGGGCACTCTAACGGAGGCGCTTTGGCAATTCGTGGGCTTGCGAGAAGTAAACTAGGTGCAAAAAAATTGGTATTAATTGCGCCTTCTGGGATTCGTGACCGCCAAAAGGGGAGAAGACTAGCTGTAAAGGTTATTGCTAAAAGCGGCAAATATGCCACTTTCTTCTTACCTGCCAATACTCGCCAGAATTTACGCAAAAAACTTTATGGTACGGTTGGCTCCGATATGTTTGTGGCTCCTCACATACAAGAAACGTTTAAAAAGACCGTAAGACAAGACGTTCAACTTGATGCAAAAAAGCTAAATCAGCCAACTTTGCTTATATACGGAGCAGAGGATACGGCAACACCGCCAATTTACGGACAGATATATAAAAAGCTTATAAAGAACAGCAGACTTGAAATAATTCCTGATGCCACGCACTTTGTTCATCATGATCAAAAAGGGGAGGTAGAAAAACTGGTGAAGGATTTCCTGGCATGATCGGACTTCTGAGCTTATTTAGTCCAAGGTATCCGGATACATTAATCTACATGCTTCAGAGTACTGAGTATCAGACTAAACCTTATTTGGCTTGGTACTGGCGCACCAAAAATTTCAAAACCGTCATGCACCGGCGGACACTAGACTACACGAGCCGGGCGCGCAAGTTATTGCTGTTACTAAGGCTCGGCATTTTATTGCAGATTTTGATTGCTTTTATGCTTCTTGCATTATGGAAGCACGGTAACCTGATTAATGGCTGGCTTCTGGCGTTCAGCGTATTTGTCTCCTATCCGATAGTTTGGGCGCATTTGATATTGTTACCATTGATAGTTGGTCGGATATTCGTTGCACGGCCAGGCGAAAAGAGGCTCATTAAAGCGTCAGAAAGTATCTTTGCTAATCACCCGGGTGTAAAGATAGCCGTTGCCGGTAGCTATGGTAAAACTAGCATGAAAGAATTGCTGGTCACAGTTCTCGGCGGTAGTAAAAAGGTGGCTGCAACACCGGCAAACAAAAACGTTCCAAGCGAACATGCCAAATTTGCACGTAATTTATCCGGTGATGAAGACGTTTTGATTATTGAATATGGGGAAGGTCGACCTGGAGATGTTGCTCGTTTCGCTGCAACTACACATCCTAACCATGGAATTATTACTGGTTTGGCGCCAGCACATCTTGATCGCTATCCATCGTTGCAAGCTGCCGGCGAGGATATTTTTTCTCTAGCTGAATATCTTAATGGCCAGCAAGTTTACGTCAATAAAGAATCTACTGCCACCCGTCCATTTATCAAAGAAGATTATCATCTTTATGATTCCACTGAAGTTGATAAGTGGCGGGTAACTAAAGTAAAAGTCACCATAGAAGGGGTGAGCTTTACGCTTAGTAAGGGCAAGAAATCTCTGAAACTTACGAGCGGCCTTTTAGGAAGGCATCAAATAGGTCCGTTGGCGCTAGCTTCGGTGCTTGCCATGGAACTTGGCATCAAGCAAAAGGATATTGAAGCGGCTGTTTCAAAAACAGCCTCGTTTGAGCATCGGATGCAACCGCGACAAATTTCAGGAGCCTGGATCATCGACGATACATACAACGGTAATATTGATGGGATAAGAGCCGGACTTGCTTTACTGAAGGAATTACCTGCAACCCGAAAAATCTACATAACACCAGGTCTAGTAGATCAAGGTGTTGAGACTGAAGAAGTGCACCGTGAAATGGGGCGTCTCATCGCTGAGGCAAAGCCGGATCGTGTTATCTTAATGGATAACTCGGTCACCAAGTTCATAAATGAAAGCCTTGCAGCTGGCGGCTACGATGGCGAAGTTCAAATAGAAGATGATCCTTTGACTTTTTACACCAATTTGGATCAGTTCGTGGCAGCCGGGGATTTGGTGTTGATGCAGAACGACTGGACCGACAATTACCGCTAAACTGGTATACTAAAACCAATGAAAAAGCAGACAGTTGCAGTCATTTTTGGCTCACGTTCGGCTGAGCACGATGTATCCATCGTTACTGCCATTTCAAGCATCATTAAGCCACTTGAACTTTCCAAAAAGTATAACGTTATACCCATTTATATCGCTAAAGACGGGCGCTGGTTCACAAGTTCCAAATTAAAAAACATCAAGCTTTATACCTCAGGCAAGATTGATGGTTTCTTGCGCAAAAACAAACCGCTGGCAATCCAATTTGATGGTGGCATGACTCTGCTGGAGCCAGGAGTCCGCAGTAAAAAGACTAAGGTTGATATCGTTTTTCCGGCAACTCATGGTACTTACGGCGAGGATGGATCGCTGATGGGACTTTGCGAAATGGCGAATGTACCTTATGTTGGCTGTGATGTCGAATCGAGCGCCATTGCCATGGACAAAGTTGCCACTAAATTGGTAGCAAAGGGCGTCGGCTTATTAACTGTTCCGGATGTTATTTTTAGTCGCCAGGAATATGAAGACGATCCGGATACTTGGATCAAAAAGATAGAAAAAAAATTAGGTTATCCGGCCTTTGTGAAACCACCGCACCTTGGCTCAAGTATCGGTGTAACTAAGGTTGAAAACAGAAAAGAACTAAAGAACGCTATAGAAGTAGCGCTTGTTTATGATTGGCGAGTCTTGGTGGAATTGGCGGTTCCAAATCTCCGCGAGGCAACGCTTCCGATCATGGGCTTTGATGATGAAATTGTTCCGGCCTATCTGGAGGAGCCACTTGTCCGTTCCGAAGATTTCTTCGATTTTGACACTAAATATATGAGCCAGGGCAAAGGCGGCAAGAAAATGGGAGCGAAGCAAGGCGCCCAAGGCTATAGCCGGATACCAGCCGACTTTGACAAATCACTTTATGAGAGAGCTGAAGAAGTGGCGATAGAAGCTTACAAGGCAGTGGGTTGTAACGGTACGGCACGAGTTGATATTCTGATTGATTCTAAGAAAAAAAACGTATACGTCAACGAAATTAATCCGCTGCCAGGCAGTCTTTACGCTCATAACTGGCGCGCCAAAGGCGTGTCGAGCGTTGAACTTGTCGAAGCGCTGATTTATTTTGCCAGAAAACGTTATGAGAAAAGCTCCAAGCTCACTACCAGTTTCTCGACCAGCTTTCTAAAGCAATTTTAAGCCTAACCCCCGTTAACTTGGTTGTTTTTTTATCCCTTTTATGTTAAGGTAGGGACCACATGGGTTTGATGAAACAAAATATCAAGGTACTTATAAGCCCTCAGTTGTTGGTCGCGTTTGTAGCGGTTTTTGCTGGCTTCGCGGGACTTATTGGTAATGGCTATAGTTTTTCTAAGACCGCTAGTGCAGCATCTGGCGATAGTCAACTTATTAGTGTTGACTACAGTTCACAATTATCGCCGGAGACAGGCATTCAGCTCTCGCCTAAACCACTAACTTTTTCAGTTGATTGTGAGCTTATGCCCTGCCTGGCCCTAACCTTTGATGATGGTCCTGATCCTGCAACTACTCCTGTAATTATGGACGCATTGGAAAAGGCTGGCGCTAAGGCTACGTTCTTTGTGATAGGTCGTCATATAGCTGGACATGAGGCTTTACTTAGGCGCATGCAGGCTGATGGGTTTGATATCGGTAATCACAGCTGGAGCCATCCGGATTTTACGAAGCTTAGTCCCGAGCAAATGCTGGACCAGATCAATAAGACCCAGGACGCAATGAAAGTGGCCAGTGTCACACCAGCTAATATATTCAGACCACCGTATGGTTCACAAAATGAAGCCGTGCGCCAGACGCTACCTATACCCATAATACTTTGGAACGTTGACCCCAGAGACTGGGCAGAAAAAGATCCGCATCATATAGCTGATATAGTTGTGTCCCAAGCAAAGCCTGGGGCGATCATCGTCATGCATGACAGCAAGCCAACTACAGCTGCCGCGGCGAGCGAGTTTATAAATCGTCTAAGCCAAAATTATCAACTCGTAACCATTAGCCAGCTAGTACAACTTCCAGCAGGTGCCAGGGGCAGTACGGTTATCTATTAGCACTCTGGTTCAGGTATAATTTAGCAGTGCAAAGATACAATCCTCGAGATATAGAATCCAAATGGCAAAAAAACTGGGAAGAACAGGGGATCTATAAGGCGTCCGAAGATCCTTCAAAGCCCAAGCGTTACGTATTGGAGTATTTTCCTTATCCAAGTGGTGCTGCCATGCATGTTGGCCATGTGCGTAACTACACAATTGGTGATGCTATTTCACGTTTCATGCGTATGCAGGGCTTTAATGTTCTACATCCAATGGGCTGGGACGCTTTTGGTTTACCAGCTGAGAATTACGCTATTAAAACCGGTACCAGCCCTCAAGAAGTAGTTAAGCAGAACACCGCACGGTTCAAAAAGCAGTTGATGCAAATGGGCTTCAGTTACGACTGGTCGCGCGAAATTAATAGCAGCGATCCTAGCTACTACAAATGGACCCAATGGTTTTTCTTAATGCTATTCAAACGCGGATTGGCTTATCAGCAGGAAAGTTTGCAATGGTGGTGTCCGCACGACAAAACTGTTCTAGCCAACGAGCAGGTAGAAGAAGGCCGCTGTTGGCGCTGTGGCCATATAGTTGAGAAGAAGGCCCTTAAGCAATGGTTTTTCAAAATTACAGAATACGCTGACCAGCTTCTGGATGGACTCGAGGATCTTAACTGGTCGGAGTCGATCAAATTAATGCAGAGGAACTGGATCGGTCGCTCCAGCGGTGCAGAAGTAGATTTCAAAATCGAAGGGTCAGCAGAGACTTTGTCAGTATTTACCACTAGGCCAGATACTTTGTTTGGCGCAACTTTTATGGTGCTTGCTCCTGAGCATCCGATTATTGATAAAATTGCAAAAAATTCGCAGTTTAAAAAGGAGATAAATACCTATCAGAAGAAATCACTAGCCAAGAGTGATATTGAACGACAAGAAACCGAACGTGAAAAAACCGGTGTCTTTACAGGAGCTTATGCCATTAATCCTGTTAATGATGAAAAAATTCCGATATGGATAGCAGATTATGTGCTTATGGGTTATGGCACCGGTGCAATTATGGCTGTTCCGGCCCACGATGAACGGGACTGGGAATTTGCCAAAAAATTTGACCTACCGATTGTGCCCGTAATTAAGTCCAAGGACTCCAAGCGCGAGAGTAGCCAAGCATTTGCGGGTGAAGGGACAATTATCAACTCTGGATCCTATGATGGCATGGAGTCGTTCGAAGCCCGGGAAAAAATCGTAGCTGATTTGAATAAAAAGGAAGTTGCCAAGGAAAAAGTAAATTATAAAATGCGTGATTGGCTGATAAGCCGTCAGCGTTACTGGGGTGCTCCAATCCCAATTATCCATTGCCCTAAAGACGGTGCAGTTCCAGTACCTGATGACCAATTGCCGGTAAAACTACCTGAATTAAAAAGCTTTGAACCGAGTGGCGACGGACATAGCCCCTTAGCCAAAGTACCGGAATTTGTGAACACAACCTGCCCCAAATGCGGCGGGCAGGCTGAGCGCGAAACTGACACAATGGACGGCTTTGCCTGCAGCTCCTGGTATTTTCTTAGATTCGCCGATCCCGATAACAACAAAGTTCCCTTTGCCAAAGAAAAAGTGGATTTCTGGCTACCTGTTGATGATTACATTGGCGGAGCCGAACACGCCGTTATGCATCTCTTGTATGCGCGCTTTTGGACAAAAGTAATGCACGACGCAGGCCTGATTGATTTTGACGAGCCCTTCAGCACTTTACGTAACCAAGGTATGATTCTGGCTCCTGACGGTCAAAAAATGAGCAAATCCAAAGGTAACACAATCGAGCCAGATGGTTTGATCGAACAGGGATACGGTGCTGATTCAATTCGTATCATGGAATTATTTATCGGTCCTTGGAATCAGTCAGCCAATTGGAGCGTCGAGGGCATGGGGGGCAGCCATAGGTTCTTGCAAAGAATCTGGACGCTAGTGCAAGAGCATCTCGCTGCAGACTCTCATGAAAAACAATCGCCTGAGCTCGAAAGGGCAATCAACTTAGCAACGAAGCGTGTTAGCGAGGATTTACACGAACTCAGCTTTAATACTGCAATTGCGGCGTTGATGGAACTTGTTAATGAGCTGTACAAGCTCAAAGTCAAAATTCCTACTGGATCTAAACAATGGCAAGCGATTTTGGCTACAGCGCTACAGTTATTGGCGCCTTTTGCTCCACATATGAGTGAAGAATTGTGGCATCAGCTTGGAAATAAAAATTCTATCCACACAAGCAAATGGTCAGGATGGGACGAAACGCTATTGGTAAGCGACAAAATGACAATCGTAGTTCAGGTTAACGGTAAGCTGAGAGCTGAGCTTGAAGTGTCTTCCGGCAGCAATGAAGATCAGGTAATAATAGCTGCTAAAGCCAATAAAAAAGTAGCCAGCTATATCAAAGGACAAAAGGTGAAAAAATCAATTTATGTGCCCAAGAAACTGGTGAATTTTGTAATTTAATGCCAGCTTTTGCCGTAATGAATAATAAGGCCACCATTATCGGCCTCATCATGCCATTTATCAGGGGATACGTGCGAGATATCATGAGGCGCTGGGGTCGTCTGTAGACCATCTTGCACCTCTCTCACAAACCCAACAACCCAGTTACCGAATTTTTGTAATCGAGACAATTCGGGTGATACCACTTCTGTCGACAGACTTTGTTGCGTAATTTCACCCAAAGCTTCGCGGAATTGAGTGAAATTTTCAACTGACTTAACATCATACCTAAGAGAGAAATCTCGTTTCATTGCAGACAGTGATTATACTAAAATACTAATGTTTTGTCAAATAGGTTACCTTGAGTTCAAAGTTACATTCAGCTATTATAAAAACAAGATTGTTTTAGCTAAATAAGAAGAGGAGCATTGTTCAATATGGGAAAACCCAAAAAACGCACCAGCCCTAGACGCACCGGAACTCGGCGAAGCCATCTAGTTCTAAAACTGGCACGCCAAGTTAATTCTAAGTCGCCCGTTAAGGCATTTACTACCCGCCGCGAATCAGCTAAAGCTAACTCGACTAAGGTAGCTTCAGCTACTAAGGCCCAAAAACCGTCCTAATTTTGTTACCCAGTAGCGTATACTGGAAATAAGCCAACAGGAATATTAACAAATGAGTGCCAATCGTCACCTAGGCAGAATAATAGCTCTTCAAACCTTGTACGAACAAGATTTCCGCCTAGAGTGTAAAGACAAAAGTTTTGATCTGGAAACTGTGCTGAAGCGAAATATAAATCGCTACCAAGCCATGGTCGATGATCAAGGTTTTATCCAGCAATTAGTAAGAGGCGTCGAGGCTAAACACACGGCTATAGACAAAATCCTGCAGCCAATTGCACCCGAATGGCCGATAGATCAAATTGCCCGAATGGATCGCATAGTACTAAGAATCGGGACATATGAATTGTTATATAGTCCAGAGGCACCTCCAAAGGTGGTCATCAACGAAGCTGTGGAGCTGGCAAAGGCTTTTGGCGGTGACAACTCCAGCAAATTCATTAATGGCGTTTTAGGCACTGTGCTAAGAGAACACGAGAAAAAATCTTCTAAGAAAAAGACTGCTACCAAATCTAATAAGAAAGTGAAGAAAGCGTGAAGCGACCCAAGCCAATTCAAGGGTTTAGGAAATTTGTCCATAAACGGCGCCCAGCTATAAGTGAAGTCGTACGGGAGCCTACGGCTGGAGGAGTTATCTTTAGGCGCAATCCTAAGAATAAAGAAATTGAGATCCTGCTGATCCAGGATGCTAAGAACCGATGGACCATACCAAAGGGCCACATTGAGGAGGGCGAAACAGCCAAAGAAACCTCAGAGCGTGAAATTAAAGAAGAAACCGGGCTTAAAGAGTTGCAGGTCTTAGGCTGGCTAGGTAAGATTAATTTCCGCTATCGTCGTGCCTCCAGTCTAGTGCTAATGACCACAGAGATTTTTTTGGTCCACGCTAAGGGAGAGACTGATTCACTGCACCCGGAAGACTGGATGAATGGAATAAAATGGTTTACTACCAATGAAGCTTTGGATAAAATCGAGTACGAAGATATAGGTAAAATTATCCTTATTGGACTCAAAAAAATACGCCAGGCCAATCTATAATTCATGCAAGACTTTAGTAAATACCAAACATTTGCCCAGGAAAAATTGGGACTAACCTTCAACAACCTGGAGCTTCTAGTGACAGCATTGACCCATAGGTCATATGTCAATGAGCATCGTAAGTCGGTCAAAGAACATAACGAAAGGCTAGAGTTTCTTGGAGACGCAGTGCTCGAGCTAGTTGTAACTGAATATTTATACAATAATTTTAGCGAGCCAGAAGGTATTCTGACTAACTGGCGAAGTGCACTTGTTCGCACTGAAAGCATTAGTGCTGCTGCCAACAAGCTAGATGTTGAACCATTACTTAGACTTAGTCGCGGAGAAAAACGAGGAACAGTTCGGGCTCGTGCCCAGATTCTGGCTAATGCCTTTGAATCTATAATCGGCGCGATTTATCTAGATCAAGGCTATGAACCAGCCGAGCAATTCATCAAACAAAAATTGTTAGTTACGTTTGATGAAATTCTAAAGAGCGGTTCATGGATGGATCCAAAATCCCAGTTGCAGGAAATGGTGCAGAGCAAAGAAGGATTCACTCCTCAATATAAAGTTATGGGCGAAGAAGGCCCCGACCATGATAAAACGTTCACAGTCGGTGTATATGTAAATAGTGTTCTTCGTGGCAAAGGCACTGGTCCTAGCAAGCAAAACGCCCAAGTGGCTGCCGCACAAGCTGCACTTAAAAAAATGTAGTTTTGCAAACCTCCTCACATCTCTTTATACTTGACATATGGAGCACTTAAGTATCAAAGGTAATTTTTCTACCATTGATCCAGTTGAACAATATCTACACGACTGCAGAACAACTCTTGATGAATTCGATAAAAATGTTGGCGACCGTTGCCCTACTGTATTCAAAAAGGGCATGGATTTAGTAATGCGGTGGGGCGAATATAGCACCCAGGAAGATATCGACTATTACGAAGGGCTCAGCGACAGGAGCATGATACTTCGTACGCCTGCTGTCAGCTATGAGTCTGAAAAGGGCGAAAGAGGCGTAATATGGCTAGAAGCTGGAATTATGACCAGTAACGACAAGCCTAAACTAATTACTCATTCTGCCATAAATTTATGGACCAGATCAGAGGCTTTCCCAGCGAATGAACGCCTCATAATGGCCCTAGCTGAAGATAATGTCATATGTAATGGTTATGAGGGACGCTACGCGGGCGGCCACGGAGAGCTCAACTATTTCTGGACCATCATCGATCGTATATGGGAAAAAGCATTGCCTGCGAATCAGAAAGAAAAAGCTGAAAGGGAACGCGAAATGCTAGCCAAGCGTAGAGCACTTGGTTGACAATAGGGGTCGTAATCTGTAAAATACACAAGATTGTTTTAATCTTTAAGACGTAGGGAAGAAAGAGAAGAGAACAACGATAAGATGTTAGCTATTCGTATGCAAAGAACCGGTCGGAAAGGTCACGCGCAATTTCGCGTGATTGTTCAGGATTCAAGACGTACGCCAACCAGCGGTAAAATAGTAGCTGCTGTCGGCCATTATAATCCTCACACTAAAGCTGCGGTTCTTGAAAAGGAAAAGGTTGACTTTTATCTGGAGCATGGAGCAAAGCCGTCAGACAGAGTAGCGCGTCTTTTAAAAAATGAAGGCATAAAGTTGCCTACGTGGGTAAAACTGGAACCTAAAAAATCCCGAACTGTTCGAAATCCGGACAAGTTTAATAAGAGTGCACCTAAAGAGCAGGCCGCGCCCGAAGAAACTGACCAGCCAGCCACTGAAGAATCGGCTGAGTTGCCTACTCAAGAACCTGAAGCGGTTGAAACAAAAGAAGAGGCCGAAGAAGTGCCTGCTAACGAAGAAGGCCCTAAAGAAACAGACGAAAAACCTTCTGAGCCAGCCAACGAAGAGCCTAAAGCAACTTAAAGTCGCTTCAAGCGATTTGATATAATAGTAGTTACATTCAGTAAGTCAGGAGGATTTCCTTTCATGTCAGCTACTATTGACCAGCAGTTCATTGAATACATCGTAAAATCCCTAGTCAGTAATCCAGATGCTGTAAAAGTTGAACGCCGCATAGATGAAAAGGGTGTGCTGTTAGAGCTAACAGTTGATGGCGAGGATCTGGGCCGAGTCATCGGCAAGCGTGGCGCTACAGCCCAAAGTTTGCGCACACTCCTAAGAGCCTTAGGCACCAAAAACGATGCTCGCTATAACCTTAAGATTGTAGATACTGGCGATAGGGGTGAACGAATTGAGTCTAGTGGCAGCCCTGCTCCTCAGGCTAAAGACCCGGACGACGAAGAGCTAGATAGGCTCGAGGAAGAAGTGAAAAGCGAAGAAAGTGACGTTGTAAGTAAAACTCGAAAAGAACTTGAAGATTTAGACGACCTAGACGTATAATAGCCTTCAGTCTAGAAGACTAGCACTTAAAACAAAAAGCCAAAGCTCGTTGCGAGCCACCAAAAGGTGGGAGCTTTATGTGATACAACGACCTGCATTGTGGCAGGTTTTTGTATTTTATGACATAATTTATACCCAATGAGAATTCAAATTATCACACTTTTTCCAGAGATGTTTCCTAAGGTCTTGGGAAGCAGTATGCTCTGGAAGGCAAAAGAGCAAGGAATAGTTGACTACGCATGTATAAATCTGCGCGATTTCGGTTTAGGGAAGCGTAAAACTGTTGACGATACGCCATATGGAGGAGGTGATGGAATGCTGCTGAAGCCAGAACCACTGTTTGGGGCAGTGGAGGAGGCAAAAAAGCAGGATCCAAAAGCTACAATTATTTTGATGACGCCTCGCGGCGAGCGCTTCAATCAATCCAAAGCCAGAGAACTAGCTGAATCAAAACGAGGGATGATCATCATCTGCGCTCGCTATGAAGGTTATGACGAACGGATTACGACAATTGTCGATCAACAAATTTCGATTGGCGATTTTGTACTGACTGGTGGCGAAATTCCAGCTATGGCAGTGGTTGATTCAGTAGTAAGGCTTTTGCCTGGCGTTTTGGGTGGTGAAACTTCAGCCATTTTTGAGAGTTTTAGTGAAGAAGGTATTTTAGAATTTCCACAATATACTCGACCGGAAGAATTCCGGGGTATGAAAGTTCCGGATGTGTTACTTAGTGGCAACCACGCTGAGATAGAGAGATGGCGAAATGAGCACAGGAACTGAGTCGGGAGACGGCGTAGAACATTCTGAGTGGAAGACGCCTGTTTTTGACGAAGCTTATAACAGCCTTGATCCCATAGTCCTAGATGAGGAAGCCTGGGAGGCATTATTGCCACCTGAAAGAGAAATAGTTCCGGCTCAAGTTATTACGCTACCTAGCGCCGAAGGGCGCCACAAAATAGACACCAACGATCCGCGCAATAGAAATGCACTCCAACGTGAATTTAAGAAAACAGCTCAGTCAAGTAAAAATAGCTTGGACCAGTTAGGCTTGCATCGCGAATTTAGTGGTGTTCTTAGCGGTATGCTCAAAGAAACGCGTATTATTGTATCCGAACCTACAACTGGGGACGTAGAACCTTCGTCCGAATTCTACATATCGAAAGAAGGCCAACCCGTAGCAGAGAGACTCTTTATTTTAAATCCCCAAGAAGTAAAAAATTCGGCCTCACGTCTCACTGAGGCGGCCGATAGCCTAAGTTTCATTCACCCAGACAAAGAAGTTCTCCGAATGGTGGCACTGGAATGGGTTATGGGCCAAATGGTTATGGAGCTGGCTAATACAGCGTGTTTTTTGCGACAAGAATATGGGGACTTCAAACCCGGTTTTGGCGGATATACTCCCATATATATGACCAGAAGAACCATTGCTCTTAATTTTCTTGCAGAAAACACACTTAGCCCTGAACTATTTAACAATCCAGACGTGGAAACCGAAAGAATCATTAGTGGCTTTGGTCTCTACATTCTTTCCAAAGTAATGCTCCAACGAGGCATAGTCAAAAACGAGCGCGAGGCTGATTTGACAGTTCTCACACTAGTGGGACGTGATCGTCAAAAACTTGATAATAAAGACGATAATACAGAAGTAGTTACCGACAAAGCTGTTGGTAGAGCTGCGGCACTTAGCCCAGAAGAGTTGAGTGAGCGTATCCGGTATATTTATCCGGAGGATAAACCTTCCTTTAGTGACGAAGCCATGAAAGAACTAGCGGATGATGTAGAATGGTAGATATATGAGGAGGGTAAAAGCTTGAGACGATTTATAAAGCCAGTTTACGCTCATTGCGACTTGCCATGTGGTGTCTATGATCCGGTGCAGGCAGAAATTGAAGCCAAATCCGTCTATGCCATCATGACAAAATACAATGAGCTTTCCGAAGAAGACAAAATCCGTGCAATCGTGATCAAAGAACAACGTGCCGAACTTGTGAAACATCATTTATGGGTACTGTGGACAGATTATTTCAAGCCGGAACATTTAGAGAAATATCCAGATTTGCATGATAAATTCTGGCAAGCCACCAAGCAAGCTGGTGCAACTAAGAAGACAACTGACCCTAAAGAAGGCAAAAAATTGCTGGATTTGATAAATGAAATTGCAGAAATCTTTAAAGCAACTAAGTCGTCTTAAGTCACCGGTAATTGTCAGACACGTGCAAGGCCATAGCATGGTGCCGGTCCTGCCGCCAGGCACGGTTGTGTGGGGAGACCAATGGTTCAAACATCTGAAAGCTGACGATATTGTTATCTTCCATCACGAAGGAAGAGAGAAGATCAAACGGATATCAGAAATAAAAGATGAAGAGATTTATGTACTGGGCGATCATCCGGAAACAAGTACCGACAGCCGTCACTATGGCTGGATACCACTTAGTGATGTTATTGCCAAGATATTCTGGCCAAAGACAGACAAAAGGTAGGGACAAATTTACCGGCTTGGTTCTCCCGACTCATAAAGAACTCGGTCTAGTTTGTCCTCGCAAAGCGGGCACGGATCTTCCTCGTCTTTTTCCGCCAACCAATGTTTAGCTGCCCACCACCAAGGTTCATAATCGTGATAAGCAATTAAATCAGCAGCGCGCCTTAGCCACCAACCTAGTCGTCCATATAGTCGTAAAGGTCCCCAGAGGACTGCAGCCCAATAAGGCCCGGCTGGCATAACATACACTGGCTTCTTTGCGACATAAGGCAATGGCTCCTGATTATCAGCCAATCTGATCAGATTTTGAGCTACAAATTTACCGTCGTATAGAGCTACCTGTGCCATCCCACTATAGGGAGTGTCGGCGTTGTCACCGAGCACATAAATCCCTGGTTCACTTTGCAGAAACTGGTCAACTCGAACCTTACCGTTTTTGGCAAGCTGGAAACCCTGCCGTGTAAAGAACGGATTATTAACAACCCCGGCTGTCCAGATAACCGTATGACTTCTTATGGGCTTATCGTCTACCATTAGGGCGTCAGCTGTTTGAGCTTGTACGGCTTTCTTAAGTTGAACATGTACACCTATTCGGTGTAAATGTCGCAAGATACTACGAGACATATCCTTTGGCATTCGCGGTACAAGTCTTGGGGAGGCTTCTATTAAATCAACATGTATAGTTCGTCCTGGCATACCGTGTTGCTTTGAAATTTTTCTTAGGTATGAGGGCAGCATTCCGGCCAGCTCAACACCTGTTGGTCCGCCTCCGACGACAACATAATTCAGATCCGGCCGTTTATCGTCTATCATCTGTCTGTGCAAATGGCTTTTAAGCTCCTCAGCTTCGTCAGGAGTTTTAATGCCATACGAATAGTGCTTTAAGCCTTCAATGTGGAAATAGTTAGTCTGTACACCAAGGCCTAGGACCAAAGCGTCATAGTAGATTTTATGACCAACGGATGTGGTGAGAACCCTAGCCTTGCGGTCCAGATCTATAGCTTTATCTTGGATAATATTAAGACGCTTGCCATCAAAAATTTCAGTTAACGGTATTGAAGCCACATTACGGCTTCCGCCCGTGGCGGTATGATAGAGAGTTCCATATACTCTGAAGTCCGGATGGTCGCTGATGAGCGTTACCTGAAAACGATGATCTTGGATCAATTCAAGCGCAGCCTTAACGCCTCCAAAACCGCCGCCAACGATAACAATCTTATGCTTGCTCATAGTAGTTTTACTTCTTGTCATGGTACCATAATGCTTATGGAAAAAGCGATTTCTCTTTAAGGTTGTCTGACTAATTAAACAGAATTGGGCATATGGACGCATTTGTTAAGGTGCTGAAACAAAAAGGATTTGAAGGAGATATAGATGACTCAATTGAGATTCGGGATCAATACAGTCATGATGCTTCACTATTTGAGCTCATGCCTGAGCTGGTGGTTTTTCCCAAAAATTCCAATGACGTTCAGAAGCTAGTTAAGGTAGCAGCCGAGGCAAAGCCAAAGATAACACATTTGTCTCTTACGGCCAGAAGCGCTGGTACCGACATGTCCGGTGGCGCAATTAACGACTCAGTTATAGTCGACTTTAATCGGTACTTGACCAAAGTCGAGGAAGTTTCGCCCGAACATGCGAGAGCCGAGCCGGGTGTGTTTTACCGCGATTTTGAGAAAGAAACTCTGAAGCATGGAGCGCTGATGCCAAGTTTCCCGGCGTCGCGTGAACTCTGCACTATTGGCGGCATGGTCGCTAATAACTCCGGTGGCGAACTATCACTAAGCTATGGCAAAACGGAGAAGTTTATCAAGGAGCTGGATGTAGTGTTCGCTGACGGCAACAAGTATAGAGTTAGACCATTAAACCGCTCGGAATTGGCAGCAAAAAAGAAACAGACCAATTTTGAAGGTGAAGTTTATAGAAAAATACACAAATTGATTGAATCTAACTATGACATTATTAAGTCGGCAAAGCCCAAAGTGAGCAAGAATTCAACCGGCTATAACTTATGGAACGTATGGGACCGCGACAGGGGCACGTTTGATCTAACTCAATTGATTGTTGGCTCTCAAGGTACGCTGGGTTTTGTGACAGATATTGATTTTAGGCTTGTTCATCAGCAGCCCTATTCCGGTGTTTTGGTGGTGTTTATGAAAGACATCAATAATCTAGGCGAAGTTATTAATGCAGTAGTAACCAAACATCCAGCCAGCTTCGAGTCATTCGATAACTATACTCTTAATCTGTCCATAAAATTCTTTCCATATTTTCATAAAACGCTTGGTTGGAAGGGGTTGTTCAAATTGGCTCTTAGTCTGATACCCGATGCACTGATACTTTTTAAGGGAATCCCTAAAATGATCTTATTAATTGAGTTTACTGGTGCCACTCAGGATGAAGTAGATACTAAGTTACGTGACATGCACAATGATTTGAGACACTTCAAACTTGAAGCCATGGAGGATGATAACACTCCGTCAAAAGCCTGGAAATTCCGCATTATGCGCCGAGAAAGCTTTAATCTGCTTCGTAAAAAGGTCAAAGACAAGCACACTGCGCCCTTTATTGACGATTTGGTAGTTCCACCGATTCATTTGGTTGATTTTTTACCTAAACTTAGAGCTATCATTAATAAATATAAACTTCTGGCCACTGTCGCTGGTCATATGGGCGATGGTAACTTCCATGTTATTCCGCTCATGAAGATTGAAGATCCTAAAGAACGGGCTAAGCTTCAGCCCGCAATGAAAGAAGTCAATGAACTTGTCCTAAAATATGGCGGGTCTTTAAGCGGTGAACACAATGATGGCTTGGTGCGGGGGCCCTGGCTTGGCCAGATGTACGGCAAACCAATGTTAAATATTTTCCGTGAAACAAAGCACATCTTTGACCCGCTCAGCATTTTTAATCCACATAAGAAGGTAGATGCCAATTGGGAATTCTCCATGAAACACATAAGGGAACATTTTTAAACCGTGAAAGAAACTGGAATTAAGAGACCTGGACTTTATGCTCTCGGGGCTATTTTTATAATTACTCAGGTTTTACTTTTGTTTCTCGTTGCTAAGTCTAGGACTCAAGAGGCTCGGAGTAGGTGTAATGCAATTACTGGGACACAGAAAATAATGATAAATTCTAATGGCTTTGAGCCGAAGGACAGTACCATAAAAGTTTGTAATAAAGTTATATTCGTGAACGCGGATTCTGCACCTCATCTACCGGCTTTCGGTGAGCATGACCATCATCAATATCCGGGCGGGTTTTCGGAAAGTGTACTTGGTCCGGGCGATTCCAATAATTTTGTACCAACGAGGCCAGGCACGCTGAAATTTCATGATCATCTGAACTACGATTCGATTGGGAGTCTTACGATAACGCCCTAACTATCGATTTTGTCGGCGACAAACTTATGGCGAGCCAGAGCAATACCGGTCGAAACTACAGCAAGATATATGAGACCGCTGGTACAGGCTTGTAATAGGCGAGCATGTGTACTCACGACCAGATAAGTGCCACTAGCTAAGGTGGCTGCGACCAAACCATAAGCTGCAAAAAACTTATATCTAGTCGGATAGAAGAATAGATAGGTAGTAAAAACTACACTTCCAAGCGCAATGATTACGTGAAGAAACACAAGCATGGAGAAATTATACCCTACCTTTATGGCAACCAAGCATTAAGCGACAACATAACACTAAGCGACAGCGTAATCACCAGTGAAAACAAAAACATATTACGTGCCCAAAGTTCATTATTTCTAGTCTTGAATCCCAGAGCCCCTTTCCAAAGCCATACCAGTGCCAGTGTTACCATAACCAGCATAAACACATATCCGGTATAGCCAAGTACGCTCAACATAATCACAGCTACAATAAAAGCCAGAATATAAATCAAAATTTGTATCTTCGTGTTTTTCACGCCCTTTTTCACGGGTAGCACCGGCAGTTCAGCCGCTCTGTAATCCTTAAGTCGCCTCACAGCAATCGAATAAAAATGTGGCATTTGCCAAAAAACCAGAATTAAAAATAACAGCAATGCGCCGCTATCTAGTTGATTAGTCACAGCTGTGTAGCCTGCGACCGGAGGCACCGCGCCGGCAACGCTGCCAACTACGGTTCCGTGTACTGAACGGCGTTTTGAAATTCCATAAAGAACGATATAGAAAAAGAAACCTACAACTCCTAGAATAACCGTAAGTAAATTAGTAAAAACAGCCAAAACTAAGAAGCCCAATACGCCAAGAATTGTTGCATAGATCATCGCGCCGCGAGCTGAAACTACGCCGCTGGCCAGGGCGCGTTTGTTTGTTCTGGCCATTTTCTTGTCTATGTCACGGTCAATGTAATTGTTGAACACGCAGGCCGATGCTATGACAAACGAGATGCCCATAAGCACCGATACGAGCAACCCAAAATCAATATGACCTTTTGAGGCCAGCAAAAACCCAGCGGTGGCGGTTAAGGCATTTCCGTATATGATGCCCGGCTTGGTGAGTTGGTAGTAAGTCTTAAGTGAGGCTATTTTTTGATCCCTTCGTCTTGGATGATATAGGTGCTTGGATCCGAAGAAGAATGGTCATGGTGATAATTCAGGCTGTCCATAATCCAAAGACTCCCAAAAACTAATATAGTGACAACAATAGCCATGAAACCAAAGGCCAGCAGGTTCCATCTAGGCTTGGATTCTCTTCCTAAATGAAGGAAAAATATTAATTGGACCATTAATTGCACTACAGCCAGTCCAATTAACGCAAAGACCAAATTCCAATTTCTTAGAACATTATGCTTGACCAGTAGGTATGCCTCGAATGTTAAAACAAGCGACAACAAATATCCGCTAATGTAAGAACTAAGTTTTACTTTAGTCTTGTTCACACCCCAACTCCCATAAGATACACGATGGTAAATATGAATATCCAGACTATATCTAGGAAATGCCAAAATAGACTTAGCATAGTCAGCTTCCTGGCTACAGACTCATTCAACCCGCGCCCCAGTGTTTTTATTGTCATAACAGTCATCCAGATTAATCCTATGGTTATATGCAGTCCATGAGTGCCGACAAGTGTGAAGAAAGAGGATAAGAATCCGCTTCTTTGCCAGCTATTGCCATCATGAGCCAGATGCCTAAACTCGCTTAGCTCTAGTACTAAAAAGCACAGCCCTAACAAAAATGTTATACCAAACCATGCAGCCACTCGCCGCTTATTATTCTCATGCACGGCTAACATAGCCAGGCCACAGGTAAAGCTACTGGTTAGTAGAATAAGCGTTTCAGTTAAGGCAAACCGCAGACTGAATAATTCATGACCGCTAGGTCCACTGTATGTGTTGTTTCTAAGCACTATAAAAGTTGCAAACAAAGTTGCAAACAACACGCAGTCAGTCATTAGATAAACCCAGAACCCAAAAATGTTTTTCTGACTTGTTTGCTGCTGAAGTGATAGACTCATGAGCCTGTCTCCATTTGTTTGATTTCAGACGCTGGTATTTTGTACTCTGTGTCATCATCCGACAAACGTATTACAAGGGTTATAGCTACACCTAGTATTCCTAAAACAGCTAGCCAATAAATATGCCAAATCATGGCGAAGCCGAAAATAAAGGCAAAAGCCGCGATAAATAATCCCATGGGAGTGTTTCTAGGCATGACAATGTCTTCATATTGTTGCTTATTTGGGCCTAACCCTTGGCCCTGTTTCATTCTCCAAAATGCGTCTCGATCATTGACTTCTGGCAAAACGGCAAAATTATAATAAGGTGACGGTGAAGTGGTTGACCATTCAAGTGTTCGACCATTCCATGGGTCGCCGGTTTTATCCAGGTTTTCTTTCCGCTTCCAGATACTGAAAGCCAGTTGCAAAATTTGGAATCCGACGCCTAGACCGATAATCGCTACGCCAATAGCCGCTACGATAAATAACCCCTGCCAACCAAGCGATGCATCGTAATGATCCAGGCGCCTGGTTGCACCCATCATTCCTAAAACGTAGAGCGGTAGGAATGCGGTCAAAAAGCCGATAAACCAGCACCAAAAGGCGTACTTACCGAGCCTTTCATTTAACTTAAAGCCGAAGGTCTTGGGGAACCAGTAGGTCAAACCCGCAAAATAACCGAAGACTACACCGCCTATAATCATCGTGTGAAAATGAGCCACCAAAAACAGACTGTTATGAACTTGAAAATCTATAGCTGGTACTGACATTAAAACACCGGCTACGCCACCTATCGTAAAGGTAACGATAAAAGCCAAGAACCAAAGCATTGGTGAGGCAAAGAGAATCCGTCCTCTATACATGGTAAAGAGCCAGTTAAATATTTTCACGCCGGTCGGAACAGCAATTACCATAGTCATAATCCCAAAGAAGGCATTAACGTTTGCCCCAGCTCCCATAGTAAAGAAATGATGAAGCCAGACAATGAAGGACAGAAAGACAATAGCCCAAATTGCCCATACCATTGATGTATATCCAAATAACCTCTTCCTTGAAAAGGTTGCCACTACTTCGGAGAACACGCCAAAAGCCGGCAGAATAAGGATATAAACTTCCGGGTGTCCCCAAGCCCAGATCAGATTTATGTACATCATCGGGTTGCCGCCGTAGTAAGACGTAAAGAAATGCATGCCAAAGCTGCGGTCGAGAGCCAGCATCGTAAGAGTCGCGGTCAAAATAGGGAAGGCAAAAATTACAAGCACCATGCTGCCTAAAACACTCCAGCAGAACATCGGCATTTTCATAAGCGTCATGCCTTTGCAGCGCATCTTGAGAATAGTCACCAGGAAGTTAATGCCCGAAAGCAAGCTACCAATACCTGCAATTTGTAAGCTCCATATCCAGAAGTCGACTCCCACTCCAGGACTAAACTGAGTCTCGGATAACGGTGGATAAGCCAACCAGCCGGTAGCTGCAAATCCTCCCAGAACAAGGGATAGGTTAATTAGCACAACTCCCCCGGCGTACAGCCAGAAACTAGTAGCATTTAAAAATGGGAAGGCCACATCACGCGAGCCAATTAAGAGGGGTACGACTAGATTTATCAACCCAAACATGAGTCCCATAGCTACAAAGAAGATCATAATCGTGCCGTGTGCTGTAAAAACTTGCTGATAATGATTCGAATCCAGAAACCCGTGGTTTGCTCCTACCGAAACGGCTTGCTGCGTTCGCATCATAGCGGCATCCGTCATGCCACGCAGTAACATAACAAGCGCTGTAATGATATACATAACGCCTATCTTTTTAGGATCAACAGTTGTCAGCCATTCCCGCCAAAGCCATTTCCATCTTTTGAAATAAGTCAGGAGTCCTATTATTACGATCGCACCGACAACCATAGTTATTTGGGCACCGACAATAAGCGGTCCGTGCTGCAGGGCGTCTAAGGATAGTTTGCCCAACATAGTTACTGCACCTCTATAGTCTTAGCGGATGTGCCCGCAACAAATTTATTAACAATTTTGTCGTACAGGTTACTCTCGGCTGATGCGTAGTAAGCTGCCTGGTTGTTCTGGCTAGGGAGTGCTAATCTGTTATATTCGTCAGAACTTAAAGAGCCTGAAGATTGCTTAATGAACTGCACCCAAGCATCAAAGTCCTGCTCTGAACTAGATTTGGCCACAAAGTTCATTCCAGCAAAGCCTCGTCCGCTTATATTTGCGGAGCGGCCGTCATAAGTTCCATTTTCAGAAGCTTCGAGATGCAAGTGAGTTGACATTCCGCTCATTGCATAAATCTGTCCGCCGAGCTGTGGAATCCAAAATGAATTCATCGGTGCATCAGCGGTTATCTCAAAATTGATCGGGGTATTTACTGGAAACTGCACATAATTTACAGTAGCAACATTTTGATCCGGATAGATGAATAACCATTTCCAATCCAGAGCAACTACTTGAATCGTCATGGATTTTTTGTTGGAAACTATTGGCTTGAATGGGTCCAGATAATGACTGCTTCTCCAGGTGATGACTGAAAGTATGAGGATAAGCATTGAGGGCACTATCCACCATATAGTTTCGGCCAGTCGGCTGTGGTCCCACTCGGGTGTATATTTTGCTTTAGTATTATTTTCACGGTACTTCCAAGCAAAAACAAACGTCATTACATATACCGGTATAACTACCACCAGACTTAGAATTAGGGCAGTGATAATCAGGCTGCGTTGTTGGTGAGCGATAATGCCTTTTGGGTTCAGTACCGCAATATTTCTGCCATATAAAACCAGCGCTATTATCAGGGCAACCTCTAAGGCCGCTATGAGCAAAATTGCGAGCTTGAATTTTTTATTCATATTTTGCCGCTCAACACGAAATAACCACAACCATTGTCATGATTATTATACCAGCTAGAGGTCGTATATCAGCCAAGTATATTGATAGCTCGGGCTGCTACTAATGCTACTGTACTAAGCGATACCAAACCTTGAATTGTCATAAGCAGTTTAGCTCGGTGAGTAAGCGGCATTGCATCTGTTGGACTGAAAGCCGTGGCATTAGTTACAGATACATATAAGTAGTCAAAAAATGTTGGCCGCCAGCTCGGCTGTTCGGTCACAGACTCAGACGTATTCATTTGCGGGAACAGAAAATCGACTGGAGGCTTGTGGGTGCCACGGTTTCCTGCACCCCCGCCATCCATTTGCCAGTACCATAGACCAAAAATAATAATATTGGTCAGATAAATGGCCAAAGCCGAGATTAATAATCGCTCGCCTGTGATGCTATGACTACCTTTAATGAGATAACTACAGACGAGTAATAATGAGGTAATGTTGGCAAAAGATACTAAGCCGGTTAATAGCAGCGCACCGAACCGCCGCACTCGATGTGGTCGAGGCGAAGGCTCCTCAGTCAGACGAAGTCCGATCAACAATAATAATTCAAGACTTGCAATAGTGTACTTAGGTCCGACAGTAAGCTGGCTTGAGAGCAAAAGCTGTAGTCCGATTGCGAACAGTACAGCGAGCTCAATATGCCACAACGGTTCAGGTTTGGGTTGGACCATACTTGATTAAAAGTATAGCACCTGGACTACGACTTTGATTTATCGGCCCGCTAGGCCCTAGCCCTGTTATTTATTGATTTTTTGGCGATTCAGATTAACGCTGAAATACGCGAAAGTTCGAGCGGCCACCATTCCTATCGTAGGTAGTACCCTGTACTTGCTCAGTAGATGGAGTTTGAATTGTTTTAGTTTGCCCGGGTTTGCTTACGAGAGCGGTTCGAACTTGGCCATCGAATGATGCAAGCTGCTTAGTAACCTGGTCGCTGACCGAAGAAAGTTTGCGGGAATTTGTAGCGATCATGTGGGTTAACCTGATAGCTTCAGGTATCATGTTTTGAATGTCATGTCTATATTCATCAAGACTCGGCACGCTCACAGAAGATTCATGTTGTTTAAGTAGGTTTTGCAAAACTTTAAGTGTAGTTGCAATTTCTGATAAAACAGCGTCCATGTCTCTTATTTCGGTGTTCGCTTCAACCTGAATGTTTGGGTCGATTTTATACGCAATCATTACTAAACTCCTTAGATTTAGTCCAATTGTAGCATATAGTACTAAATTTGTAAATATTATTTTACTATAAATTTGTGTTCGGCTTTTCTAAGGTGTTTGAGGTATAATAATTAAATAGAAAAGGAGGGCAATGTGCAGAAAATTACACCATTTTTATGGTTTGACAAAAATACTGAAGAGGCGATGAACTTCTATATCTCAGTGTTTAAAAATTCGCCAGCTAAGGAAGCAGCAGACTCAGAAATAGTGTCTATCCAACGCTATCCGGGAGGGTATTCGGATGGCCCTATGGCTGGGATGGAAGGTAAGGTTCTGACAGGCGTCTTCAAACTTGCTGGGCAGAAGTTTATGGCGCTGGACGGCGGTCCAATATTTAAATTTACGGAAGCCGTATCGATGTACGTGGAATGTGAGGACCAGGCAGAAGTTGATTATTTCTGGAAAAAACTTTCAGCTGTACCTGAGTCAGAACAGTGCGGATGGCTCAAAGACAAATACGGTTTGAGCTGGCAGATTATTCCCAAACGCATGGAGGAGCTCATGAATGCGGGTGACGAAAAAAAGGCAAAAAAGGTTATGGATGCTCTACTTAAGATGAAGAAACTAGACATTGCTGAGCTTGAGAAAGCAAATAACTAAGGAGGTGAGCCATGTTCCAACCTAAAGCAGTTTTTAGTGGGTTTTCAGTAAACGACACCGCAAAAGCCAAGACTTTTTATGCAGAAACACTTGGGCTAAAACTAAATAACGAACAGATGGGACTAGATTTTGAGCTACCCGGTGGCGGCAAAATGTTTATCTATGAAAAGCCTGACCACCAGCCAGCCACCTTCACCATTTTGAATTTTGTTGTCGATGATATTGATAAGGCGGTTGATGAACTTAAGTCAAAAGGTGTCCAGCTTGAGCAATATGATAATGAATACATAAAAACGGACGAAAAGGGCATTGCCCGTTCTCCCTCGCCCGATAAAGGTCCGAATATCGCGTGGTTCAAAGATCCAGCCGGTAACATCTTGGCTGTTCTGGAGGGGTGAATGTGCCGCAACATTAAGACGCTGTTTAATTTTGATCCGCCTGCTACTGATGAAGAAATTCACGATGCCGCCAAACAGTTTACTAGAAAGCTTTCAGGTTTTACGAAGCCGTCACAGGCCAATGAGCAAGCTTTCAATCATGCCGTCAATGAATTTGCTCAAGTAGCGCGAAATTTACTTGATACACTAGTGACCAACTCAGAACCACATAACCGCGAAGTCGAAACCGCCAAAGCCCATGCTCGTGCTTTGGAACGATTCGGAACGCATTAGGGCTAAAAACCGAGCTGATCTATGGCTTGTTTTATCTGGGTAAAATTATCAATTCCTGTTGCCGGTATCAGGGCATCTTGGCCATAGGTAGTGAAGTAGCCTCGAAGTAAATTAACTCCATTTACGTCATTTAGTGTCACTGTCTTCAAGCTGCTGGTAGGCACAGCATTAAACAAATGATAAAGCGGCAAAACTTCCGAAATATCAACGTCTGTTTTCACGTTGGCGGCAACGGCATCAAAAATTTTGCCGTTGGTGCGCGGGTCGAGTACCAACGTCCAGTTAACCTTACTCTTGATAGCGGTTAAAACCAGTTGCTGATCTTTGGTTCGGTTGAAATCAGATAGCGGGAACCCGTACGATCCATAGGACTCTCCACGAGCTCGGGTCAGTCGTAGAGCTGTCTGGCCGTCAATTGCCTGCTGACCGTTGATTAGTTTCAGCGGACCACCTTCAGAAGGTTTGAAATTTGGGTCATACAAACCGCGCGGGTCTGGACTCTGAATATTTACGGAAATACCATCGAGCGCATCTACTATCTCCTTCACGGCCGCATAATCAAATATGGCGTAACGGTGTAAATGGACACCCAGGTTGTCTGTAATAACTTTTTCAAGTAATCCCATGCCACCTGATGGATAACCTGCTTCATTGAAACCGCCCAACTGACCGTCCTGGTATGCCTCGTTAATTTTGGCGTGGCCATAACCGGGGATGTTTACATACAGGTCTCTCGGAATACTTAGCATATAGCCAGTTTTAGTTTGTTTATCCAGACTGAGTACCATTATCGAGTCGGTTAAATTGGCGCCGCCGTGACCCGGATCGTCGGCCGAATAGCCTACTAACAAAATGTTTACTCTGCCATTGCTATCACCCGGAGATGAAGTATTTAGTAGGTTGAAGATATTACTTGAACCGAACAACTTGTTGCTGGCCTTAGAAAAATTGCGCCAATCCCAAATGCCGATGAACAAAAACAGAATTAGAAGTAGTAATAGGGACAACACTACTCCTTTTTTGGGGGTGAAATTTCGTTTTTTTGGAACAGCAACAGGGGTGAGATTTTGCTTATGAGAAGCAGAATCTACTTGAACAACTGGCAAATTCCGGTGCAAATGATAAGGATTGGGTGGTTGCTTCTTTTTCTTCGGCATGATTATAGATTTTCTAACTTATAGTATCCCAGTATCGGATGAAGAAATAAACCAAGAGAACTAGTTTTTACCAGATCAGGACTTATATATGCAGAAGCTGAAAGACGCGGTGTATCAGAAATGCTGGCCAAACAGCAGATTTGAGTATTGCTAGTATAAAGCCCCAGAGACCGTCTGAATTTTGGACAAAATACACAGCTGCGCCGATAAAGGCCAGAAAGTAGGCGCCACCAGATGGGCCGCTTTTGTTGATCATCTTTACTGATTTTTTATTTGTCATAGCGTTATCCTCCAACTTAATTAAAGCACAAGAAGAATAAAACTGGC
>CAZLTB010000008.1:0-30125 GCA_964562505.1 uncultured Candidatus Saccharibacteria bacterium | reverse complement strand
CCTAAGGCATGCGTGTCTACCAATTCCACCACATCCCCAGATCCCGCTTATTTTACATTAATTCTCTTGTAAAAGACTAGCTGGGCATCACCGTATGGCTTACTTTTTACGAGTTGCAAGCCTTTTAGTGATGGGATCTCCTCGCTTTTCGGCCATGAAAGAACATAGACGCCGGTGTGGTCTAAATTACGGGCCACTTTCTCTAAAGCAATAAATTCCGGCTGATTATAAGGGGGGTCGCAGAAGACGAGATTAAAGAATTTTTGTCGATTTTTGTCGGCCCAACCGGCAGCATTAGCACGTATGACGTCAACCTCACTGGCAATTCCCAGTGCTTGGATATTATTTTGCAAAGCTTTATGGGCATTCTTATCAATATCTATGGCTGTTGCGTGGCTAGCACCACGGCTAATCGCCTCAAAACTCAAAGCGCCGCTGCCTGCAAAAGCATCCAGAACACTTAACCCTTCAATGTCTCCGAGCGTGCCGAATAATGCTCCTCGGGCCTTCTCGCTCATCGGATGTGTGCGATGTCCTTTGGGGCTGCTAAACTGTCTGCCGCCGAGTTTTCCGCTGATAATTCTCATTTGGATCTATAATTCCCGCATCCGTTAGTGCACAATGCCAAGCCAGGGTTACGGTTTGAACAAGGGTTGGACCTAGACGGTGACGAACTTGCCAGGCCAGCTTGGGAGTCCAGCCCTTTTGCCAATAAGTACGATACATATCCAGAACCGCAATTTCACGGGCAGAACGCTTAAAAGACTCCGTCACCCCTAACTTACGCGCCTTAATTAGTTCTGCTCGAGTTGGAAATGTTTCGCTAAATGTGAGTGGAGCAATCAACGTAGCTACCCCGATCTCAAATAATCCGTGCACAGTTCTTAGGCCCTTTGGGCCCCAAGCATGCCAATTATTTTTTAGAATTTCCCTTTTGTTCATTCCAGGCATAATGAGTTTCTTTTTAACTGTTGTTCGCTTCTCTAAGCCGACGCCGTCGCTCAAACTTACAAGTTCTTCTTCATATGGATAGTGGTGAGCAGGAGTCAATCCATCAACTAGTGCATGCGCCAACCAAGCCGCTTCAAAAGCCACACGCTCATGGTTGCCAGTTTTTAGTTCTTTGACCAGGTTTTGATAGTGGTCCTCAATCAATTGAATTAATGCCTGATCCTTATCATCAAAGGGATTGAAAAAGTGCCATGGTTCATCTTTGGCTGGACTCTTGCGCTTTATAGCGTCAGGACCATTTTTACCCTCAAACTGCAATATAAGGCGGCTGCCCGGAAAAAGTTTGTCATCTCTTAGGAGCCTCGACAAATGCTTACGAGCAATCCGGTCTATTTTCTGGTGCGTACCGAGCACACGGCCAGAATACTTGGTCAGTGTCGATCCAGAGTACATAGATAGTCCTTCGTTTAATTCAAATTCGTGACCGCTCTGAGCTGTTTAACCCGGTCATGCAGATGCTCATATTTTAGCAGATTCTCTTTCTTATCGATAAAGCTTTGGGCAGCCTGTCGAGCGGAAGCTATTAATTTTGTATCTGTTATTTTAGCAACTCGAAGATCCAGCGCCCCGTGCTGCAAAGTTCCATAGATAGCGCCCGGACCACGAATCTCCAAGTCAAGTTCTGCCAGAGCGAACCCATCATTAGACCTTTCTAAGGCCTTCATACGCCGGTTGGGCTCTGAACTGTCAGACAGCATCAGATAACAAAATCCCTGATCTTCACTACGACCAACCCTTCCTCTTAATTGATGGATCTGTGCCAGACCGAAGCGCTCAGCATTTTCGATTATCATTACAGACGCGTTCGGTACATCAACCCCTACCTCAATAACTGTGGTAGCAACTAAAATATCAAGCTCCCGGTTTAGGAACTTCTTCATGATTTTATCTTTAGCTTCTTGCCTAATTTTGCCATGCAAAAGCCCTATTCTTCGGTGTTTGAACGGGCCTTTGCTGAGCTCTTCATAAACCTGTTCTGCAGATTTAGCACCTAAGAACTCGGATTCTGAGATTAGCGGACACACCACAAACATTTGGCGACCAGCCTCAAGTTCCTTGTCAACCGCTTGGTAAAGTTGGCTACGCGAGTTAGGCGAACTAAGTTTAGTGATAATCGGTCTTCTACCGGATGGTTTAGTGTCTATAATTGATACGTCCATATCGCCGTACAGCGTTAGAGCAAGACTTCTAGGAATTGGCGTAGCAGTCATGTTGAGCACATGTGGCATATGTCCGGCCTTAGCTTGCAATTTTTTTCTTTGATCAACGCCAAAGCGATGCTGCTCGTCTATAACGACTAGTCCCAGCTTGTGCATGTCGACTTTCTCTTGGATAAGTGCATGTGTGCCAATCATGAACCGAATATCGCCCTTTTTAATTTTAGCTTGTGCCATTTTTTTCTGAGCTATAGTGAGACTACCAACCAAAAGCCCAACCTCGTCATTCATATTTAGTGGTTTTAGCAACCTAAAAATGGTATCGGCGTGTTGTCTTGCCAGTATTTCGGTTGGTGACATTAGAGCTACTTGGAATCCCTGTCGCATTGCCATAACGGCCGCCATAGCTGCAACCACCGTCTTTCCGGAGCCGACATCTCCTTCCAGCAGACGATTCATAGGCTGGCTTTTTTCCATATTCTGATAAATTTGCCAGACGGCTTTGCGCTGCGCATCAGTCAGCTTGAACGGCAAGTGTGATACAAAATCCCGGGCCAGTTTTTCATCAAATGGGATTGTGATTGCTTTGTCATTTATCAGTTCATATTTGTTGAGGAGCGCGGCAAGCGTCAGCTCAAAGACTTCTTCAAATCCGAGACGCTTCTTAGCTTCTGTTAGCTTTTCGGGGCTTGCTGGAAAGTGTATTGTTTCAACTGCTTCACCCTTATTCATGAGTCTCTCAGTATTAACTAACCATATGGGCAAAGTTTCAGGCAGTTCGCGAATCAAAGGAACAACTTCTTTTAGAGCTCTACGGATTTGAGCGGATTTAAACCCTTTGGTCTCTTTGTAGATTGGTACTATTCGAGCAGTATTTATCGGGAAATTATTAACCAACTCCGCAGAAGGATTTTGAATGCTCAGCCTTTGTCGACTGAGCGCAAACTCACCAGAGATGTAGTATTCTTGGTCACTCTTTAGTGCTGCAGCCCGGTAAGGTTGGTTGAACCAAATTAGACGTACACTACCGGTGTCATCGCTTGCAACCGCCTCAGTGATGTGTAGCCCACGACGCACATATCGACCTTTGGCTTGCTTGATGAAGGCCTTAATGGTGACTTGGCCTGGTTTAATTTTGTTGATTGGCTGAACTTGTGAATAATCATCGTAGCGCCTGGGGTAATAGTCAATGAGTTCTGAGACATTACGAATTCCGAGTGACGCAAATTTCTTCGTCATCTCATTTCCCACACCTTTAACTTCAGTCAATGGACTGCTAAGTGTCACAAACTTAGTATACGTGCTCTACTTGGCTTTTCTGACCAGAAAGAAGACACTAGGGCCAAAATAAGTTTTAGCCAGCGTTGGCTGCATGATCTTTTCAAGAGACAGCATGACGCTCATTGGCATAATCTTTTTTAAGGCGGGGCTACGCAGGTTTGAGACTGATAAGACCTTCTCGACCTTAAACCCAGCATGTGCAAGCTGCCTCACAACAGTCCGTGGATTATGGTTGACGAATGGAATCTCGTTCTTTCGTTTATTTTCCTCTGAACGAATATCAACCGGCTCAGTAGGTAATCGCTTGCCTTTCAGAATATGCTTCAAGCGGTTACGCCCATGGGCGTAGTTTGCAACTTCTAAAATCAAATACCCATCATCCGCTAAAACTCTTGCTAATTCGCTAAACTCTAGGCTTGGGTCAGGTAAATGGTGCATGACACGTATCATAGTTATAAGATCCAGCGATTTGTCTTTGAACGGCAAATTGTCGGCTTGAGTTAGGACCCGATCAATTTCTGAATGATCTTTTAAGAAATCTTTCGCAATATCAAGCTGCTGTTGGGATGGTTCAGCCAGAGTCACTTTATCGGCGTAATATTCGAGAAATATGCACAAACGGCCATAGCCACCTCCTATATCAACAGCCTGACGGAAATGCCTACCCTCCAAAAGACGACTGATAGCTATTCGTTCAGCTGCATTTTCATAGTCACGCCCATGCCAATAATGTAGATAGTTATGTTTTGGGTCGTTATATTGGTCGGCACGTTTTTTGGTATTTGGCATAACGAGAATCTAGTATATCAAACTTATTTCAATTCGATGATAGCCGTATTTTGCAGTGCTTTGCCACGGCGCAACTTAAGATGCCCATCAATAAAATCGGTTTCTTCAAATGAATCTTTTGTTGTTTGTTTATCATTGATGTAGACACCCCCGGACATCAGTAACTGGCGCGCTTCCGTTTTAGAACTCGCAAGCTGGGCTTCAACAAGGACATCTACAATGCTACCTCCTACTTCAGTCCTTACAGTTGAATGAGTTGAAGCACTTACGGATACAGACAATCCCTCGGCGTATTCTCTAGCAGCATTAGCAACCTGTTCTCCGTGCACTAACTTAGTCGTTTCAAGGGCAAGTTTCTTTTGCGCCATGCGTTTTGCACGATCTTTGTTGAATTCGGACATAACACTTTCAATATCAGTCTTTTCGAGCTCAGTATAAACCTTTAGATAATCTTCAACACTTTGGTCATCGATATTGACCCAGAATTGGTAAAGATCATTAGGCGTGGTTTTGCTAGCACCCAGCCAAATAGCACCTTCTTCGCTTTTGCCGAATTTCTTACCAGAGTTTTTATCTATTACTAAGGGCATGCTAAGAGCGTGAACTTCTTTATTTTCCTTTTTCCGGATGAGCGAAACCCCTGATAACATGTTGCCCCATTGGTCAGAGCCTCCAATTTGAAGCACGACACCTTGATTCTTAAACAATTGCCAGTAATCATAGCCTTGAATTAGGCTATAGCTAAACTCGGCATAACTAATGCCGCTGCCATCTTGGCCGATGCGAGCTGAAATAAAATCGCGCTGTAATAGCTCGGTCATACTGAACTGCTTACCGACATCCCTCAAAAAATCTAAATACTTTACGTCTTTAAACCACTCATAGTTATCGACCAGTTCAAAATCCATACCTGAAAAAATCTGTTCGACTTGTTTCTTTATGGCAGCTGAGTTAGCCTTGATTTCTTCGTATGTCTTTAGCTCTCGCTCTTCTTCTTTACCGCCTGGGTCGCCGATAAGGCTCGTAGCACCGCCAACTAACAAAACGGCTTTCCATCCATGTTTTCTTAGTCGACGCGCCATCATAAATACAGCTAAATTACCTACAGTTAGGCTATCGCTTGAACAATCCACCCCCAGATAAAAGGTTTTCGCTTCATCTAGCCATTTTATACCACTGAATGTTTTGTCTTTGATCTGGCCACGCCATACCAGCTCATCAGATAGAGACATAGTCATAAAAAACAGTATAGCTTACTTTGGTCAAAATCTTGGTTATTTCCAAGCTTGTAGCGTTAATATATTTGCTATAATGATAAGCACGTATGAGGCCGTTTAAAGGAGTTACCAGCAATTCATGAGCGACAATAAGCGAGGTGGGGCCAGACGTTCGGGAAGATCGAGCCTAGGCAGAAAAAGCAGAAATACGTTCGTGACCAAAAGCGGCCAGTCCATAAGAGTAAATCAAAGCCTGGTCAGTCGAATAAAAGCTTATAGGGACGAGAAGTCACGTTCTCGCGCTAAGCGATTAGCTTCTTTGCCTAAATCCCGCTTCAAGCGATTCTTCTATCGATTAGAGCCAAAACGCCTTTATCACTATTGGTTTAGCCGCGAGGGCGGTATTATGGCCCTCAAAATCATCGGCATAGGCCTTATTGTCGGTTTTGTTCTGTTAGTCGGTGTCTTTGCGTATTTTCGAAAAGATTTACCGAATATAACTGATGTTTCCGGCAGTAATCTGGGTGGCAGCATTAGCTACTATGACCGAACTGGCACGATCCTATTGTGGCAGGACTATGACGCCGTTAAGCGTATTCCTGTAGCTGATAATTCCATTTCTAATTATGCTAAACAAGCCACAATTGCTGTTGAAGATAAAGACTTCTATAAACATGGCGGTTTTGATGTACGTGGCATTGCCAGGGCCGGTATTAGTGACCTTGTTACCCATAAAGCAACCCAGGGTGGCTCTACCATTACCCAGCAGTTGGTCAAACTCACTCAGAACTGGACCGATAACCGCACCCTTACCCGAAAAGTCAAAGAGCTAATACTCTCCGTTGTGCTTGAACGAGAATATTCGAAACAGCAAATTCTAGTTGGTTACCTCAACGTAGCACCCTATGGAAATGTCGAGAATGGTGTTGAGGCCGGAGCTAATGATTACTTTCACAAATCTGCTAAGGATTTAACCCTCGACGAAGCTGCATTCTTAGCTGCGATTCCAAAGTCGCCGTCCTATTACTCACCTTACGGTGTGCTATATAAGCAAGATCCTACACAGGCAGCCAAAGATGTTATAGATCGGCGAAATTACATCATGGACCTCATGGTAGAACAGAATATGATCCTCAAAAAGGATGCTGATGCTGCCAAAAAAGTCGATACGATCGCAAAAGTACACCCCCAAGAAACCAAATATGCTGGGATTCAAGCCCCATATTTCGCACTAGCTGCTAAAGGTGAACTCGAAGCAAAATATGGCTCCCAGACGGTTAAGCGGGGTGGTTGGAAAATCATTACTACATTGGATATGAGTCTGCAGAAGAAGGCTGAAGAGTTGGTGGCCAAGAACTTGCCAACCGCCAGACGCTACACCGGTGGAGTTGCCGATGAGGAGGCTACGGTCACCGAAGATGTCCAAACCGGACAAATAGTTGCCCTTGTTGGCGGCACTGATTTTAATGACCCCGACCATGGCAAGATCAACTACGCTGCCAGTTCACTTATTCCCCCGGGTTCAAGCTTCAAGCCTTATGATTATGTGGCTCTTATTAATAACAATAATAATGTCGGCGCTGGCTCTGTGCTCTACGACAGCCAGGGACCATTGCCGGGATATCCCTGCACGGTTAAAGGCTTGCCGCCACCAAAGGGTAAAAGTAACTGCTTGCAAGATTACGACTTCTTAAATCCCGGGCCGTTAACGCTACGTTATGCTCTGGGTGGTTCGCGCAATATTCCAGCCGTAAAAGCTATGTTATCAGTCGTACCTAATGATAGCAGTGACGGCAAAGTTAACTCTATCAATAAAACTATTGGTACAGCTTCCGCTATGATGGCTAATCCTTATAACCCCAAGCCATATCAATGTTATGAGCAGGGTGTTGATATAAATAACGCCACTCAGGCTGATGTGACGCAGTGTTATGGAGCTTCAGCTATTGGCGATGGTGCTTTCCTGCATCTTGACGACCACGTCAATGGCTTGGCAACCCTGGCACGCATGGGTACCGCTATCCCGCGTACATATATCATGAAAATAACCGACTCGGCCAACAAGAATTTATATGAGTGGCAGCAGCCTAAAGGAAGTCAAGCTGTGCGTTCTGATGCGGCTTACATTGTAAACGATATGGCTTCTGATCCTAGGGCCAGCTATTTACCTGGCTCCTGTACTGATAGCAGCTGTACGTCATTGCCAAGTGGGTACAAGTTCCATCGCTACAAGGGCTGGAAGTTTGCCATAAAGACTGGTACCACCAACAATGGCTTCGACGGTCTTATGACCAGCTGGTCTACTAAATACGCCGTAGTTTCCTGGGTAGGTAATCATACCCGCAATAAAAACCTAGGTGGCCCTGGTATGGAATATTTAACCGAACCAATAACTCGGGGCATGATGGAAGCGGCCCATGCGAATCTGAAGCCCGTTAATTGGGTTCAGCCATCTGGCATCAAATCACTGCCTGCTTTCGTCGTTCGCAACCACATTCATTACGGCGATATAGAGCCCAGTCCGACTAATGACCTGTTTCCTTCTTGGTTCACGGGCAACAACAAGAAAAGCAGCGGGCCTCAGACAATCGACATCGTAAGCAATAAGCTTGCAACAGAATGCACGCCGCAGCGCGCTCGAAAAACAGTTACTAACGCTGACTCAAATTCGTTTTCAGTAGACATATTTGTAGGTGGCGGTTCAGCTAGTTCTGGCACAGGCCAAGCTACTGACGATGTGCACGTTTGTGGCGAAGCACTGCCTTCTATTACTTTAACTAAATCGGGTAATACTCTGACAGCAACTGCCAGCCCTGGAGCCCACCCCTTGTCCAGTGATCAATACCCAATGACAATTAATTTCATAGTCAATGGACAGGTGGTACAATCATCCAATTCTAACCCCGCTACATATAACCCAGCCTTTAGCGGTGATGCTGAAGTAACTGCCCAGGTTATAGACAGCGTACTCTATGACGCAACATCAAATTCCGTAACTGCCACCGGTTCGGGAGGCGGTGGTGGCGGCCCTTTAACTTTGAACAGCGCAAAAATATCCGGCGGCACAACTAAATTTAGCTGGACCGGCGGTTCAGGTGTTGTAAGTATTTTCCGAAATTCTGATCACGGGTTGTTGTGCGGCGCAGCCCCAAGTTCAAACTGTCAAACTGGCGTCCCAAATGCACCATTCGGCACACCCGTACATGCGGAAGACAGTTCAGGGAACAGTTCTTCTACGATAACAGTCAATTAGAAACTTAAGAGTTCTAGTCCTTTTCTAGGAACGCATTGAGAGCTGTCCTGACATCAGGCATACCGTGATATTTTGCTAGCTTTTTGTCTGATTTAATGGCTGGTCCGATGACTGTCTCAAAACCAAGCTTTTTGGCTTCTGCCACCCTTTTGTCAATAAATGGTACGTGTCGAATTTCACCAGACAGGCCAACTTCACCGAACACGACCGCGTTGGTCTTTAGTTGCATGCCCTTTGAAGCGGAAGCAATTGCCATACAAATTGCTAGATCTGCCGCCGGTTCACTTAAACGGATACCGCCGACAATGTTTATATAAATGTCCTGGTCGGCAAGGTTTAGTTTGGTACGTTTTTCAAGCATAGCTACAAGCAAATTAATCCGATTGAGATCAATGCCACTAGCTGTGCGCTTAGGGTAGCCGTAACTTGTACGATTTACCAAGGCTTGGACTTCGACCAGCAGGGGTCTTGTGCCCTCAAGTGTAGCTAGCACAATCGATCCATCCGTAATTTGCCTTTCAGCTAGCAAAGCAGCCGACGGGTTCTCAACTGATTGCAATCCGCCATCGGTCATTTCAAAGATGCCCGCTTCCATGGTGGATCCATAGCGATTTTTAATGGCCCTGAGCACTTTGAAGCCACCATAACGATCGCCCTCAAGCTGCAAAACTACATCAACAACATGTTCAAGAACCTTAGGCCCAGCTATTGACCCTTCTTTGGTCACATGTCCAACCAAGATTATGGCTGTATTAGTCTGTTTAGCTGCGGCTGACAAAAGTTGTGTACTGTTAGTAATCTGGCTTACCGTACCGGCGGCCGAGGAAATTGCATTGCAGCTAACGGCTTGTATAGAGTCAATTATTACCAGTTTGTACTTTCCCTCAGCAATTGAAGCGGCTATATCGTCAGCGATCGTACTTGTAGCTAACTGAAGATTCTTGGCACCTGTTCCCAATCGCTTCGCCCTTAGGCCAACCTGGTGGGCTGACTCTTCAGCGCTGACATACAAAACCGACTGTTTTGAGCTTAAAGCCTGAGCAAGCTGCAGTAAAAGTGTGCTTTTTCCTATACCGGGCTGGCCGGCAATAAGATTTACGCTACCAGCTACAATACCACCCCCTAAAACTTCGTCGACTTCTTTAATGCCCGTAACGAGCCTGGCATGATCTTTAGCTAGCGATGAACTGACGGATTGTGAAGTCAGCTTTTTTCCAGCGCTCTTCAAGCTTCCTGGCGTTAGCACAATTTGCTCTTCAAGTGTATTCCACTCACCACAGTTAAAGCATCTCCCGCTCCATGTGCTACTTTCAGCACCGCAACTAGAACACACATATCTCACTGCATCCTTCTTAGCCATGGCTACAAGTTTATCATTTTAAGTAAATATAATTATTGAGATTCTACAGACGCCTGGTGGCTATCGATAGCTTTAATAAGTTCATTCTCCTCCAAAGCAACAGCTTTATATTTATTAAGCAAATCATTGTGCTGTTTGACGAGCTGGTTATAGGCTTCAACTTTGTTTCGATAGACATTAACTTGATTATTGTACGCGGCAACTTTGGCATTAAATGCCGCAGGGTCAGAAGTATGTTGGCGTTCCTGAGCCAGTGCCTGATATTGATCCGTCAGACTGGTTTCCAAATTATTTATCTCAGTTTTAAGCCCGGCCAATTGGTCTTCGATTGCATTGATCTGAACCAGATAACTATCAGCCTGGGCCTTTCGATCACTGAATGCCTTTTCATATTGTTCGGAGTAAGAAACGATTTTCTTACGATCAGTGAAATATCGAGCATAATAGGCCTCAAGAGCTGGCGGCAAATCACGAACCTCTGTGCCGAAAACCGAATGCATCTCGTTGACGACATCATTTGGTTCGCTTTTCCTATAAGAGTCTACGATGCTAAGTAAGCGTTTGTCCTTAAGATCATGTTCATAAAAATCTTGCAACAGACCGTCTACATATTTGCGATCTTTGGGGCTCAAACGTTCATAAATTGCGTGTAAAGTCTCGTGCGCAGCCGTAACCTGTTCTACGCCGGATAAACGACTATCATTCACTTGATACAAGAAGATGCCGGTCTGACCACTGTGGTAACAGCCGAGAACTATTGTTTTTTCACCCCCGTTATCAGGACAGTCTTGGTTAAAAGCATTACTGTCTTCAATGACAGCATGGTTGACATAAAATAAATGGCGGGCCGGCTCACCCATAGTTGTATCAGCTGCCAACTGGACGATATCTGCAGAAGGCTGGTAATTCCTGAGTCGCAACCAATCATAGACTGATTGGCGCTCAATCCAGGCCGTCGTCGTGAGGCCAACCAGAAGTACGGCCAGGGTTGCCGACACAAACGATGACTTGAAGCGCATAATTTTCAGTCTAGCACATAGCTAGCACTAGCGCTTTAGCGCTTACTAAACTGCTGCGGCTTCAGTAGTAGAGGAGTACAATAGCTCGTCGTTTTTTGCTCCAACCCGAACAATGTCGCCTCGGGTATAACTATTGTCTAGTAGTTCTAGCGCTAAGTGATCTTCTATGGTGTCAGCAATCAACCGGCGCATTGGGCGCACGCCATTATGAGCATCATAGCCATGTTCAAGCATATATTGTTTAGCGGCGGGTGTTACTTGCAAACTTAAGCCGTGCTTTACGAGTCTTTGTCTCAATTCATCAAGCTGCAGGTCTAGGATCTTCAACACATCTTTCTTGGTTAGAGCTCTGAAAACTATTGTCTTATCTATGCGGTTCAACAGTTCTGGGCGCATAATTTTCTTGAGTTCATCATGCACCTTGCTCTTATTAGTAGAGTGCAGGCTGTCGAGATTCTTGAATTCATCAGGTCGCTGGGCATGGAAGCCTAGATTTGCCTCGCGTTGCAGTTTTTCTGCGCCGACATTGCTGGTCATGATGATTATCGTGTTAGTGAAGTCTATCTTGCGACCTTTGGCGTCTGCCAACACACCGTCTTCCAAAATTTGAAGCAGCATGTTAAATACTTCCGGGTGAGCCTTCTCAATTTCATCAAATAGAACCAAGCTGTATGGTTGACGACGAATTTTATCTGTCAGCTGACCACCATCATCGTACCCAACATAACCGGCCGGAGCTCCAACCAATCGAGCTACAGTATGACGCTCACCAAATTCACTCATATCAATTTTAACTAAAGCCTCGGGTGAGCCAAAGAATTCACGGGCCAAAACCCGGGCTAGCTCCGTCTTTCCAACTCCCGTAGGGCCTAGGAATATGAATGAGCCGATAGGCCGAACGTCGCTACCAATACCAACCCTGTTACGTCGCACTGCCTTGGAAACCGCTTCAACTGCTTCAGTTTGGCCGATAACATACTTACTTAAAGACTTCTCAAGATTTAATAGATATTTAGCCTCGGAACGTATGACTTTAGTTACTGGCACCCCAGTCATACGCGCTACGACTTCGGCTATATCGTCACTGTTCATAACCAGTCGATTAGCCGACTTACCGTTAGCTACCATTTTCTTAAGTTCCTCACTAATTTGGCTGGCTCGCTGCTTGTACTGGGCAGCTTTTTCATAATTCTCATTGTCAACGGCATCTTCAATACGAGTATTAACAAGCTTCAGCTCTTTCTGCAACTTTCGTACTTCAGGCGGAGTTTTGCCCTTATCCACCCTTAGGTGAGCGGCTGTTTCATCCAGAAGATCTATAGCCTTATCGGGCATGTAACGGTCATTAACGTAGCGCTTTGCCAATGTGACAGTATCCTCCAGGACCTCGTCGCTGACTTTGACACCGTGAAACTTCTCATAATGCTTGCGAAGTCCCTTTAAAATGGCCAATGTTTCTGGGGGAGTCGCTTCTGGAACCTGGATCGGTTGGAAACGGCGTTCCAGTGCTGCATCTTTTTCAATATGTTTAGTGTATTCGGCTGTAGTAGTCGCGCCGATAACCTGAATTTTACCGCGGGCTAAGGCCGGTTTTAAGATATTGCCGGCGTCCATTGCGCCCTCAGCAGCACCAGCACCAACGATCAAGTGAAGTTCGTCAATAAATAATATGGTTTTGTTGCTGGTCTCGAGCTCGCTCATGACTTTTTTGAGTCGCTCTTCAAATTCCCCGCGGTACTTGGTACCTGCAATCATTCCAGCCAGATCTAGCATAATAATCCTCTTGTCAACGAGACTGTCAGGTACATCTTCAGCTATAATCCGCTGTGCCAAGCCCTCGGCAATGGCGGTTTTCCCAACTCCCGGTTCGCCGATGAGCACAGGATTATTTTTAGTCCGGCGATTTAGAATAGTAATCACCCTGCGGATCTGTGCTTCGCGCCCAATTACTGGATCAAGCTTGCCGTTTCTGGCCATGTCAGTTAGATCGGTGCCAAAGAAATCAAGCGCAGTCTTGCGAGTTTTTTTGCCACGCTGACGTTTTTCGGTTGCAGCTTCGCTTTCTTCTTCATATTGCTGGCGATTAAGGAACTGTTCCAGCTGGCTGACCAGGCTGTCAACATCTACGTTCATATCCCTAAGCAGGTTGGTGGCCTTGGCGTTCTTTTGAGTCAAGATGCTATATAAGATGTGTTCTGTGCCACAAAACTCCTGACTGAAATCTTGGGCTACATCATAAGCCATTTTAAGTGTCAGCTTCGCTGTTTCGCTAAGCCCCTTGGCGCCCATATTAATAACTAGGGTCTTAGGTGTTAGATTAAGCACTAATCTTGCCCGGTCCAGAGTCACACCGGCATCTTCCAGAATCTTTGCACCCATACTGGAATCCTGAGCCAAAACTCCAAGTAATAAATGCTCAGTCCCCACATAAGGGCTACCAAAACTTTTTGCAATGGCGTCAGCATGCTTAAGGCTATGTAAAGCGTTCTCAGTGAGATGATTTAAAAATTCTTGGAAATCGGGAGAATTTGGCATCATAGTGTTTGACCCACTCCTTTTGCGAATATTTTATGAAAGTTCGCTAACTTCATTATAGCATTTGGCACTCGCGGGTCAAGAGTGCCAAATTGTAGAGTTTGTTTTATTCTTTTTTCTCAGTTTCGGTGCCGTGTTCTTCAATGGCTTCAAGTAATGAACTCTCTAACTGTTCTTTTTTCTTAAGTTTTGGAGGAGCAACCGGCTTGATTTCTTTTTCGGCCTCAGCTTCAGGAGCCTGCTCTGCTGCGATGTCAACATCATAGCCGGTTAGTTTACTTGCCAGCCTGACATTTTGCCCGCTCTTACCAATAGCAATACTCAGCTGATCTTCTGGTACTACAACTTTGGCCTTCTTATTTTTTTCGTCTATTACTACGCTAGTCACCTTGGTCGGACTTAATGCATTCGTAATGTAATTAACCGTGCTGTCGTTCCAGACAACTATGTCAATCTTTTCCTGCTCACCAATCTCACTCATCACGGCATTTACTCGGGTTCCGTGACCACCAACAAATGTGCCAACTGGGTCTACGCCCGGTACAGTACTATGTACGGCAATCTTACTCCGCACACCAGCTTCACGAGCAATGCCTTTGATTTCAACCGCGCCGTTTTCCATCTCAGGGACTTCAGCCTTAAACAACCACTCAACAAACTGCGTGCTGCCCCTTGAAACCACCAGCTGCGGTCCGCGAAAACCACGTTCTACGTCTTTTAAGAATACTTTTAGCCTTTGCCCGGGGTAATAACGCTCACCCTGAATTTGTTCACTCATAGGCATAATGCCTTGGGCTTTGCCAAGATCCACACGCACAACTCGCCCTTCTACGCGAGACACAATGCCGTTGATGACAGTGCCGATCTTGTCTTCATATTCGTTCATGATAATTTCGCGCTCAGCTTCACGCAGACGTTGGAGAATTACTTGTTTAGCAGTCTGGGCCGCTACACGGCCAAAGTCTTCGACTTTTTCGTGGACTTCAATCATGTCGCCAAGCTTAGTATTCTTTTTCATAACTTGAGCATCTTTCAAGCTAATCTCAAAGCGCTCGTCAGTTACATCCTTAACAACTTCTTTTGTAACATATGCGTCAATTTCACCGCCGTTTAAATTCATGCTGACGCGTACTTCTTGTTCACGGTCACCATAATCACGGCGATAAGCTGCAGCTAAAGCCTGCTCAACCACATCCTGAACTATGTCTTCCGGTAAGTTTTTTTCTTCAGCGATGGCTTTGACGGCCATTGCAAGTTGTTTGATGTCTAATTCCACGAGTTGTTTTCCTTTCAGTTGATACGAAAAAATCCGACCTGCTGGCCGGATCACTAGACAAAGTCTACATAAATCTGTTTGAATTGTCAATTTTACACCTTAGAACATGCTAAAATAGATTAAATGGGAAAGAGTGTCAAACGTCTATTTGCTGATTTTAAACCAAAACATTACATACTAGAACTGAGTCCAAACCGAGAAAAAAAGACATTTAACGGCATGGTTATTATAAGCGGTCATAAAACCGGGCGGCCCTCCAAAAGACTTACTTTCCACCAAAACGGTCTTAAGATAAAAAAAGCCCACATAACTTTTCACGACAAAAAGGGCGATCAAATTATTGAAGTTGAGAGAATCAATCATCATGGTAGTTTCGACGAAGTCCGTTTACATGCTAAGCACCTTATATATCCCGGCAATTACACGGTAAGGTTGGAATTCTCGGGTAAAATAACGCAGAACATGAATGGAATTTACCCATGCTCTTTCGAGCAAAATGGGAAAAAGAAGCAGCTTATTGCCACGCAATTCGAAAGCCATCATGCGCGCGAGGTCTTTCCTTCCATTGATGAGCCAGAGGCCAAAGCTACGTTTGACCTAACTCTCACAACACCTGCAGGAGAAGCTGTCCTTGCAAATACTCCCGTCAAACGCCAAAAAACCAATGGCAAATTTGTCACTACAACTTTTGAAACCACACCACACATGAGCACTTATCTGCTGGCCTTTATATATGGTGAACTAGACTATAAAGAGTCTAGGACCAAGGACGGCGTGATAGTACGTACCTACGCTACCAAGGCCAATGTCAAGCACCTAGACTTTGCGCTAAAGACAGCTGTTAAGTCTTTGGAATTTTTTAACGAATACTTCGCAATTCCGTATCCATTGTCAAAATGTGATATGGTGGCTCTACCTGATTTTGCCTCAGGGGCAATGGAGAATTGGGGTTTAATTACATATCGAGAACAAGCACTCCTGGTAGACCCTAAAAACACTAGTTTGGGCATGAAACAATATGTGGCCATGGTCATTGCTCACGAACTCACCCATCAGTGGTTTGGCAACCTCGTGACAATGAAGTGGTGGACAGATCTATGGCTAAATGAAGGTTTTGCAAGCTGGATGTCATACCTGGCAACTGATGCTCTTTTTCCTGACTGGCAAATGTGGACACAATTTGCCGTAGACGAACAGCAGCGTGCCTTAAAACTTGACGCCCTGGAGCATACTCACCCCATTGAAGTTCCCGTTAGCCATCCGGATGAAATCCGGACTATTTTTGACGCTATTAGCTATGAAAAAGGCGCTAGCGCCATACATATGTTAAAGCAATATCTGGGCCAGGAGGCTTTCCGAGATGGACTTAGACTCTACCTAAAACGCCATGCTTATGCCAACACGGACACGACTGATCTTTGGGCAGCCTTGGAGGAGATTTCCGGAAAGCCTGTGCGTGAGTTCATGCGTGACTGGACAGCCCAGCCTGGTTTCCCGATTGTTGAAGCTGAAGTAGAAAACCATACACTTAATCTCAAGCAGTCTCGATTCTACATAAATCCCAAAGTTAAACATAGGTCCGATGACAAATGGCCGATCGCATTGCAGGCGCACGATGATTCCGTACCAGAAACATTAACAACCGCGAGATTGACTGCTAAGCACATAACTAGCGAAGAACTGAAACTGAACCAGGAGCAAAGCGGCTTTTACCGCGTGGCATATAATTCCACTCACCTGCAAAGACTCGGACAGTTGATTAAGAGAGGGCACTTAAAGCCCCTAGACAGACTTGGAATACTAAGCGACTTATTTGAATCAGCCAAGGCCGGCTATGCTGACACAATCGACGCGCTAAATTTCCTAAGTGTGTTCGAAAACGAAGATAACAATGCCGTATGGGACGTCATTGCTAGCGACATTGTCAGCGTGCGTGGCGTTATGAACGACGAAGAGCTTCGGGAGCTTATGAAACCATTTATCCGAAAACTGGTTGCTAAACAAGCGAGTCGCCTCGGCTGGAAGCCAAAAAAGAGTGAATCACACTTTGATAGCTTGCTCCGCCCGACAATACTTGGCCTTGCGGCAGGCGCTGACGATCCCGATGTCTTGAAGGAATGCTTAAGACAATTTAAAGACATGGAAAAGCCCGAGGACATACAGCCTGATTTGCGCGGAGTTATCTATAACACCGCCGCAAGGCATGGTGATGAAAAGACATTTGATAAATTATTCGCCATACATGAAGCGACTGCATCGAGCGAAGAACGGGTAACCATTGCAGCAGCCCTAACTAGTTTCAAACAGCCGGAGCTAGTCAAGCGCGCACTATCGCTAATCAAATCAGATTCGGTCAGACTACAAGATGTAGCTTATTGGATTGCATATAGCTACGCGAATCGATTTGGTCGCGACGCCACATGGAAGTGGATGACAAACCCAACCAACTGGAAGTGGCTGAGCGATAATCTGGGCACGGACTTAAGTTTTTATCGTTTTCCAATTTATGCTGCAAGTGCCTTTAGTGATCCTGAGTTCTTGAACAAGTTTGAAAAATTCTTTTTACCTCGGAAGGAACCGGCTTTTGAGCGTTCTATTAATCAAGGTATCGAATTTATTACTTGGCAGTCTGCCTGGAAAAAAAGAGACTTCAAGGAAGTGTTCAACTTTTTCAAAACTAAATCGAATCAATGAAAGTGCATTCACCATCATCAACTGCTATCGCTGACAGCTGATATGGACCATCCCACTCACGTGACTGGACCCACATTTCGGCGGCAAGGCGAATTTGTTTCAATTTTTTTGGAGTAATATAATCAAGTCCGCTACCGAAATTTGTGTTTTTGCGTGATTTTACCTCAACAAAATATATAGTTTTGTCCTTTTCGGCCACAATATCAATCTCACAATATCGTGTTTTCCAATTCAGTTCACGGATTTTGAAACCAAGCTTTTTTAGGTAATCAGCCGCTATTTTCTCGGCAGCATGACCAACAGCATAATTTGTCATATCAATGATCTTACTGGTTTAAAACTGCGGCGATGATGCTCACACAAACCATATAACTTAAGCATTTCCAAGTGCAACTTTGTTCCATAGCCGACATGTTGGTCAAATTTATAGACGGGAAATTCGGCTGCAATTTGTCGCATATAATTATCGCGGGCCACTTTAGCAACAACGCTAGCCGCACTTACAGCAGGAATAGTCTGGTCTGCCTTTACGATCGTCTGTACTTTGAGGTCAGGCAGGAAGTTGAAATGGCCGTCCATGATTATCTCATCATAAGGTTCATGTATCTGTCGAATTGCTTCCGTCATTGCAAGAGTGGTAGCTGCAGTCAGGCCTATTTCATCAATTGTTGCAGCTTTGGCCCAGCCCAAACCAACTGAAGCCGAACTTTGAATTTGTTCAGCTAGAACTTCACGTTGTTTGCGACTAAGCAGCTTTGAATCTTTTAGACCATCTATCGGTTTATTGAGGACTACTGCAGCTACAACTAGCGGGCCAGCCCAACACCCCCGCCCCACTTCGTCAATACCTACAACAACCGACATGGTCTTATATTAACAAAAACCGTCTGTTGGGTGGTCTATTTATTCTTCTTCGTTTTTGTCAGTCTTTGCGACTTGCTCGTGAGCAGCCAAAGCTTGATCTGCTTTGGCTTCTTCTTTTGCAGCTTCTTCGGCCTTTTTCTCGGCATCAGCTTCAGCGGCTGCGGCTGTTTCTTCCTTAAGCTTTTCCTCTTCGGCCTCAGCTTTTTCATCACGAACTGTATTTACAGCTTCTTTATCAAATTCAGTACCGACTAGTCTAGTAGCTTTGCCGGTTCGTTCACGCATATAAGTTAAGTAGTTACGTCTAACTTTACTACGTTTAGTAACCTCAATTTTTAATACTAAAGGGCTATGTAGTAAGAAGCTTTTCTCAACCCCAACACCACTGGCGATCCGACGGACAAGAATACGGCTTGAGAGACTGTTTTTACGATCAACCCTAATTACCAAGCCTTGGAAAATCTGGACACGTTCTTTGTTACCCTCACGGATTTTTTGGTGCACTTTAACTGTGTCACCAGGTCGCACATCAACAACCTGTGATTTCTTGTATTTTGCATCAATTTTCTGAATAACTGATTCCATAGACCAGTAGATATTACACTATTTAACCCTTTTATGCAACAATTCCTAATCTGTTATAGTAGGATCATGGATTTTAGGAAATTAGCACTAGAAAAGCATAAAAAGCTGCGCGGGAAGATTGAGATCAAACTGAAAGACGATCTTGATACACAGAACAAACTGAGCACTTACTACACACCTGGTGTAGCAGCGGTGTCGAGCTATGTGGCTGAACATCCGGATGAAGCCCGGGACTACACATGGCTTAATAACTCCGTAGCTGTAGTCAGCGACGGCACAGCCGTACTTGGTCTCGGCAATATTGGCCCGCTTGGTGCTTTACCCGTTATGGAGGGCAAAGCTATGCTCTTCAAGCACTTTGCAGGCATTGACGCTGTGCCGATTGTGCTTGATGTTCATACCGCAGATGAAATTGCAGCTGCTGTCGAAGCCATTGCTCCGAGCTTTGGGGGCATTAATCTTGAAGACATTGCTGCACCAATTTGTTTTGAAGTTGAAGAACGAGTAAAAGCTGCCCTCAAAATTCCAGTTATGCACGATGATCAACACGGTACGGCAATTGTAGTACTAGCTGGGCTCATTAATGCCATGAAGATAACGGGTCGCGAACTCAAAAACTGTCGGATTGTTTGTGTCGGTGCTGGCGCGGCAGGAACGGCTGTCATGAAGTTAATCAATAAATATGCTGGCCCTGGGATAATCATTGTCGACAGCAAAGGTATCATAAGCTCAGGTAGAACGGATCTGAACGAAGAGAAGAAGAAACTTCTAGAATTCACCAACAAAAAAGATATCGACGGATCGCTTGAAGATGCCATACGCGGTGCAGACATCTTTATCGGCGTGTCTAAAGCCGGCTTAGTAACGCCAGAGATGGTCAAGTCCATGGCTAAAGATCCGATAATTTTTGCTATGGCCAATCCTGTTCCTGAAATTATGCCGAGTGAAGCCAAAAAAGCTGGCGCCAAAATCGTAGCAACAGGTAGAAGTGACTTCCCAAATCAAGTCAACAATGCACTGGCTTTTCCTGGCGTTTTCCGTGGTGCGCTGGACAACCAAGTTCCACGAATTACTGACGATCACAAAATCGCGGCTGCTGAAACTATAGCCAGTCTAATCGAAAGACCAACACCTGATTTAATAATCCCGAGTGTTTTAGACGACCGTCTGGTCCCAGCGATTGCGAAAGTCATTGTTTAAAACGAGCCGCTGTAATATTGAGCTAGTGTTTGAGCCGGTCGTAGAATTAGTTCGTCGTGCTCACCAGGAAGTCTTGTCACCCGTACATTTGCGGACTTCGCTGTCATTTCACTTAGCCATGAGAGCTTGAAGTAATCATCATCATCCGTATAGATAAGTTCACTAGGAATATAGGCCTCTTGGGCATCCATTAATTCCTTAACTGCGTTAAACTTGCTAATTTTGCCTAAATTACCGAGGTTGGCAACTGGATGCACCGCCAGCTCGGCTACAGAACTTGCATCAAACTGAGCAACTGCCTTAATATCGCTTCCTCTTTTTATACCTCTGCCGGGCGTGTGAAGATGGGTCGTTTTAGCTAGGGTGCGAATCACTAAACGACTTCTGGAGGTAGGAAGCGGTGGGTTAAACGCTTGGATTGATTCGGGCCAAGTTCCTCTAATAGCTAATAAACCCGCAGAGTGAGTTACTACACTTGCCCGTTCAACGGCTTTGCGAATCTTTTCTGGGTCTTTAATGGCTTCTGAGAAAGTAAAAGGTTCTTCAACATTCTCATAATAGTCTTCGAGCGCACTTGCTACACCTTCAGCGCATGATCTACCATTTCCAAAACCGCCTATATAGACAACTCTTCTATTCATTACCATATTATAGCACGTTTTGTGTGTTATGTAAATAAGCTCAGCCGACGACACGGACTATTTCGTCGATTGTCGTTTCGCCGGCAATAACTTTTAATATGCCGTCTTGCAGCATGGTGCGCATACCGCTACGTATTGCTGCCGCTTCAATTTCTTGAGTCGACAAATGATGCGCTTCCTCGAGTAAATTACGGATTTCTCCAGTCATTAAAAACTGTTCCCGGAGCGCTAACTGCCCCGTGTAGCCATAAGGATTTTCAGGAGTCGATCCTGGCTTATACAGCTGTAGATTCTGTAGGTTTGGCTTTGGTACATTGGATGGCAATGATGCAACAATCTGGCGAACGCGCTCAATAGTACCAGCGTCCGGCTGATAGGCCTGTTTACTGGCATCGTCGAGTCGTCGCACCAAACGCTGAGCCATAACAAGCCTGATAGCCGACACGAACAGTGGATTCTGATTGATGATATCCATGAGTCTAGTCAATGCCGCTGCCGCCGAAGACGCGTGAAACGTAGCTAATACCAGGTGTCCCGTCAGAGACGCCTGTAGAGCCGTCTTTGCGGTGTCCATGTCACGGATCTCACCAATCATGACAATATCGGGATCAAGTCGAAGAATAGCTCGCAATTTCTCGGCAAAGCTGATGTCCTGGCTACCTTTGGTATTAGCAGGAATCTGGGTTATGCCATTGAATTGAAACTCAACCGGGTCTTCAATTGTAATAATCTTGCGCTCGTCGGAATTTAGCGTGTTAAGCATGGAATAAAGCGTGGTAGTCTTACCCGAGCCCGTTGGGCCTACGACCAGGACAAGTCCGCTAGGTTTAGCAATAATGTCATCGACTATTTTTTTCTCGTCAGGCGACAAGCCTAAACGATCTAGCTTGTAGAGCTCTTCGTCCATATTAAACAGTCGCATTACCACATCCATGCTATTGATAGTTGGCACTGTCTCCAGTCTGACATTGACATCTACTTCTGTGCCATCCGCCATGCGAACCTTTTGGGCAATGTGGCCTTGTTGAGCTTCCTCAGCAGCTGTCGATACATTACCCGCACTAGCAATTGCCGAAATAAGAATTCGGTATTTGTCTTTGGTCAGCTCAGCTATCGGATGAAGCACGCCGTCGATGCGGAACCTAACACGCACATTATTTGGGCCAGTTTCAATATGTATATCAGATGCAGCAAGCCTATGGGCCTGTTGGACAAGATAAGCCAGCATGTCATCAGCACGAATTTGTTCTAAAGTAGCTGAAACTGAACGAATAAGATCTGCGCTCCCGGCTGTGTTTAGAGCTATGTCCTGGTAAGTCACGGTCTTTGGGGGATCATATAAACGCATATATTCGCGATATCCTGCATCAGAAATCAGACCAAACGTTACTCTGTGATCAAGAAACCTCTTCTGCAAGTTATCCATAGTCTGCTGTGAAGTCGTATTGGTAATACCGAAGTTTATTTCGTGCTCACCAACCTGGATCGGTATGACCCGCATAGCGTAAAGCTCTTCCTTAGTCAGGACATCTTTGTATACCAGCTTACTGGGAATCTGTGAGGTATCAATGTAAGCAAGGCCCAATATACTGGCCCGCCGTCCAGTGCTCTGCTCTTCATCACGGCGCGCATCTTGTGACATATAGCTCTTATTTAAGCATAAGGTGTTTAGTTTGATAAGATGACATTATGAAACCAAAGCGTCAACTTGTGGTGATCGCCCACAATATAAGAAGCACCCATAACGTTGGTTCTATATTGCGTACTGCTGAAGGACTCGGAGTTAAAAAGGTGATACTGAGTGGCTATACCCCTTACCCGGCCATCAAGAATGATACTCGTTTGCCTCATCTAACCCAGAAACTTTCGCGCGATATTCACAAAACGGCTCTAGGTGCCGAAAATTTGATCAATTGGCGCCACGAAGAAGATATACTGGGGACAATCGACACATTAAAACATGATGGATACCAAATTTGGGCAATTGAACAAGCCGCTTCATCCATTCCTTTGTCAAGTTTTGATCCGCCACCTAAATGTGCCATTATCATCGGCCGCGAAGTTGAAGGCATCGAGCCTGAGATACTAAAAGCCGCTGACGGCATACTAGAAATACCAATGTTTGGAAAAAAGGAGTCATTTAATGTTGTGCAAGCAGCAGCCATGGCCTTATATCAGTGCATTTTCCATTAATCTGTTATAATTAGCTTAAATTTAGAAATAAAAAATGCCTAGAAATTCAACCCACCAGAAAAAACGTAATGGCCTTCATCATAGGCGTAGCCACGGCTACTTAAAAACTTATTTACCCTACCTGCCGTTAGTGGTATCGATTGCTATCAGCCTGGTAGTTAGTAATTGGCAACCGCCCAGACACGGAACATTAGCCTATGCGACCGAAATGAGTTTAAGCAGCCTCCTGCAATCGACAAATTCTGAGCGCGAAAGTAACGGCAAGGCCGATCTCGAGCTTAATCAGCAACTTAATAATGCCGCTCAAGCCAAAGCCAACGATATGGTGACTCGTAATTACTGGTCGCATAATACGCCGGACGGCCAGGAGCCTTGGGTATTTATGAGTAATGCCGGTTATCATTACTCAAAAGCGGGCGAAAACCTGGCATATGGCTTTAACACCAGTAATGATACGGTGGTCGGTTGGATGAATAGTGCTCCGCATCGTCAAAATTTGCTTGACGGTGATTTCAGTCAGGTAGGATTCGGCTTCGTCAATGGCAATAACTACAATAATTCAGGACCCGAGACAGTGGTGGTTGCCATGTATGGGAAGCCCCAGACTTTAGGAGCAAGCACAGGACAAAGTGCAGCTCCTGCTGCCCCGCAACCCGCGCCAAAAGCCCAAGTAAGTAAGCCAGTACCAGCTGCCCCACCATCAAATACTGCACCAGCGCCAGTTGCTACTTCCGCGGCCCCGACTCCTACGCCGGCAGTAGCGGTTCCTCTTACAATTCCAAGCGTAGCAGCAAAACCAGTTAGCCGCATTCAGGGCCTAACTGGTGGACATGCGCCATGGACACTTTTGGGTGTTGCTATGCTAAGCGGCAGCGCAATTATTCTTTTATTGCTCAAACATGGTCTAGCACTGAGGCACGTACTAGTCAGAAGTGAGCGACTGGTTTTACGTCAGTTACATCACCCTCTGTTTGACAGCATTTTGCTTAGCATCATTATTGTCAGCTTAAGCCTGAGTCACACAATCGGTTATATTGGATAGAACAAGCCTTAGACAAACTTATCTAATGGAGCTTGACATTCTCCTGACCAACCAGCTCGCTAAATAAACCAAGGCTTTTTGTGTTTGCATTAACACGCATAGGCAATCTTATAACTTGCTTGGTATCAGCCGCACCAACGACCAATACTACTTCGGTCTCGCCTTTATAATCATCAATGGTCTGTTTTAGTGAAAGTAAAGTTTTTGGGTCGTCAGTATGTGGCAAGCGTATGTAGATGCGCTTGTCTGCCTCAGCTTCAGAAGCAGTCGGTTTAGTATTAGCAGCTTTAGTTTTATTTTTCGTAACTGGAGCGGCTTTTTTCTGCTTGGATTTAAGGGCAGCCACTTTCTGAGGCGTAACCTCGTCTGCTCTATCAACCAGTACTTTTATTTCGCCGGCACTTTTCCCATCTTTATCTCTCGTAGTCACCTTACCTTTGACGATGATTACCTTGTCTCGTTCCCAAAGATCGGGAGTTTTCTGATATGAGGAGGGAAATACAATAAGTTCAATTTCAGAAAACTGATCAGCAATTTTTATGAATCCCATCTTCTGTCCACTCTTTGTTGTAATCTCTCTCACGTCTTGAATGGTGCCGCCAATTTGTACTGGTGTGTCAGCATGATCCGAAGTCAAACTAGACAAAGGAACGCAGTTTTCCTTAAGTACGGACTCGAAGTCAGCAAGTGGATGCTTACTTAGATAAAGTCCCAACAGTTCCCTCTCCCACGCTAATTGATCACGGTCACCGTAAACTAACGTTGCCTCCTCTAGAAAGAGCTTGGGCTTTAGCTTCAGCGTATCGGTAGAATCAGAAAACAGATCAGTCTGCCCGCTGGCTGTTTCTTTCTGAAGCCTAGACGCAAATGCCAACAAAACGTCCAGGTTGTGTAGCACAAAGCTTCTGTCGCCAAAACTATCAAAAGCACCTGCCTTTATTAGACTCTCCAAACCTTTGCGATTCACCACACGAGTATTAACACTACCGAAAAATTCCTCAAGATTTTTGAATGGTCCGTTCGCCTCACGGACTCTTAGAATTTCTTCGACTGCGCCCGTACCTACATTCTTGATTGCAGCTAGGCCAAACCGTATCTGTTTGGAACCGGGAACAACACCAAATTCCACAAAGGATTCATTAATATCAGGCGGCAAAACCTCGATGCCCATGTGCTTACATTCATTAATTTCAATTGCTAAACGGTCAGTGTTGTCATAGTCGCTGGTCATCAGTGCTGCCATAAAAGCTGCCGGATAATTGGCCTTGAGGTAAGCAGTTTCATAAGCTACGAGGGCATAGCAAGAAGCGTGCGACTTGGGAAAGCAATAAGCCGCAAACGCTTCAAGGCTTTTCCAGAATTGTTCCATTATTGCCCTATCTGCACCAACGGTTTTTATAGCTCCTTCAATAAAATCATTCTTAAGTTTGGCCAGAACCTCTGGGATCTTCTTGCCGATAGCTTTTCTGAGCGTGTCTGCCTGGCCGCCGCTAAAACCACACATTTCTTTAGCTATCTGCATGACCTGCTCCTGATAGACAATCACTCCATATGTCATCTCAAGCGCCGACTTCATGGTCGGGTGTAGGTACTCTGTTTCTCGCTGTCCGTGTTTCCTGGCAATAAAATCATCTATCCACTGCATAGGTCCAGGACGATAAAGAGCATTCATAGCTATAAGATCATCAAAAACTGTGGGCTTCAGTGTCTTTAGATACCGTTTCATGCCAGATGATTCAAATTGGAAGACTCCTGTCGTATCCCCACGCTGGAACAACTCAAACGTCTTTTTGTCATTTAGTGGTATATCGCTGATGGCAATATCCTTAGAATAGACTTTTTTAACGATCCTTAAGCTGTTTTTTATTATGGTTAAGTTAGATAGCCCCAAAAAATCTATTTTAAGCAAACCGAGATCTTCTATTGGTCCCATGGAATATTGGGTCGCTACTACTCCCTTCTGAGCCATTTCGAGTGGTGAGAATTTCACAAGCTTGTCCGGGGCTATAACCACACCCGCAGCATGAACACCGTGGCTTCTAATTGTACCTTCAAGCTGCAACGCTAAATCAAAAACTCGCTTTGCTGTTTCATTCTGGCTATATTCAGACCTTAGTTCCGCGTTTTCATCGAGTGACTTTTTAAGCGGTATGTGCCGGCCTTGGATAGGTGGCGGTATCATTTTTGCTAGACGGTCAGCATCAGCGTAGGGAACCTGGAGTACACGCGCAACGTCACGCACAGCGTTGCGCGCAGCCATCCTGCCAAACGTGACTATATTTGCAACCCTATCACTACCATATTTTTTTACGCAGTATTGGATTACTTCATCACGCCGTGAATCCTGAATATCAATATCGATATCAGGCATGCTGATACGGTCAGGATTCAGAAAACGTTCGAACAGCAGATCATATTCTAACGGATCAAGATCCGTGATTTTTAGTCCGTAGGATATTATTGAGCCAGCCGCTGATCCCCTTCCGGGACCAAAAATTATTCCCTGGTCTTTACCCCAGTTAACAAAATCGGCTATGATCAGAAAATAGCCTGAGAAGCCCATTTTCTCTATGACGGTCAATTCATACTTTGCCCGCTCGAGTATATGCTTTGGTAAAGCCCTCTTTGCCGCACTTAAAGAAAGGTCTTTGCTTTTTGCTTCATCTATTCCGCCATATCGCCAGGCTAATCCTCGATAAGCTAGCTTTTCAAGAAAAGTAGGCTCAGTCTCCTCCTTAGGTACCGGAAACTTCGGGATCAGAATATTACCAAGCTTGAGCTCTACATTGCATCGTTCCGCTATAAGACGCGTATTCAAAATGGCTTCGGGGTGTGATTTGCCCCATCTTTCAATGATCTCAGTTGGATTAGTTACGTGAAGCTCTAAATCTTTTAGTGTCATGCGGTTTTCATCACTTAGGAAGGAGCCGGTTTGTACACACAGTAAAATTTCATGTGCTTCTTGATCCTTATGTTTTAAATAATGTGCGTCCGCCGTGATTACGCATTGTATGTCCAGCTCTTGAGAGAGCTTAAACGTCTGATCATTGACCTTAATCTGATCCGCCCACGCACTAGGGTGCTTTGCATGACCATGGTCCTGTACTTCTAGATAGTAACGATCGCCGAAAGTAGACTTGTACCACTTGGCAGCTTCTTTTGCCTGCCCATATTGATCTTGACGAAGGGCATCACCAACTTCGCTACCTATACAACCAGACAAAACAATTAGCCCTTCATTGTGTTGCTTAAGGAGTTCGCGGTCTATGCGCGGTCGATAATAAAAACCATCGAGATTAGCTATGGTCGATAAACGCAACAAATTTTGATAGCCAGCATCATTGATGGCCAGAAGTATTAGGTGATAATTTGTTTTATCTTTTGAGGGATCTTTATCAGTATGGCGGCGTGGTGCAATATAAGTCTCCATACCCAAAATCGGTCGTACTTCGTTGCCAATGGCCTCCTTATAAAACTCTACTAGACCCGATAATGTACCATGATCAGTGATGGCTACAGCATCCATGCCCAGTTCTCTAACACGGTCAATTAAGTCAGGGACTTTGGTTAAGCCATCGAGCAAGCTGTATTGAGTGTGGTTGTGTAAGTGAACGAAGTCACTCGGCCTCAGAGTGGTTTTAGCCGCCATGATTATTACCCTTTTCTAGTATTTATTTTAATTGATCCGCTTACTTCATGCGAACCTAATTATTACAAAGCGTACCTCATTTAGATGACGCCGGAATATCTTTCCCAACATATTTTTTTAGATGTTCGATCGCCTTATTAACTTCGGCTATGGCTTTTTTTAGATCTTTATCATCAGCATCACCTTCATGTAAGGCACTTAAAACTTCACGGGCTTTTTCTTTGGCAAACTGAGCTTTTGCCAGAGCTTCAATCAATTCCTTCTTTGCTGCTGCCCCCGCATTTTTAGCATTTTGCTTACCCTTATCTATCAAATCACTGAGCTCACTGTGAAGGTTTTTGAGCTTCTTCTCGGCCTCAGCTTTAGCCTTAACCGCTGCACTTTGTATGTCCTGACGTGTTTCTCGACCACTTTTAGGAGCAGTTAATATACCCGCAATATAGCCTAAACCTGCAGCTAAGATGGTACCGAGCGCAAAATTACGATTTCGTCTACTCATCATTTTTTCCCTTCTTTCTCTCCTTACTCCGCCTGAAGAACCCATCTGCAAAATTTGATAATACCGTGGCAACTGCCAATGGTTTTGCCGCCTGCTCCAGAAATTCGCCAACCGCTTCAGCTTTATCGGCAAAGTCCGCTGCTTTTTGGCTAATGCTTTTAAGGTGATTAAGTACCTGAATTATTTTAACAAGTGCAATTATGCCGAGCAGCAAGAAAACTCCCAAAGCTACCGATAAAAAGATGACCAAAATGTCCTCAGAAGTATTCATCTTAATTTTAGTATACACCACTTATTGTTTGTCTAATCTCCCGGTTCGCGCCACAGATATGCGGAGTTCGTTTAAATACTTGCTAAACCATAAAAACAGAGTATAATCAAGGTCCATGTCCGAAAATGTTCTGTCTCGCGACGCCCAAGATCGTCTTTACAGTCCCTCGCTGCCCAGGCTCCTAGAGAGATTTGCTGGTGATTATAGCAACGTCTTTGAGTTCCATCACTTTCCTCACGCGCTGGAGGTGGGCGAAGTAGCTATACGCCATTTGATTCGACTCGAAGAACTGAAAGTACAGGGTTTGCCAAGTCGTTTCGTACTACAAGCTGCGGCATTGGGTCATGACGCCGGAATGCCTTTATATTATGGAGTAGAGAGACGTCCTGGTTTGGGTACCAAATCATGGATACAGCAGCAATTTCCCACTCCGGAAAAATTTTCAATAAGCATTACAGCTGGGCATCTAAATGCTGAGAGCATTGATCCTGATACTATAAGAGAAGTTGGCGGGTACCAATTACCGACTACGGCAGGCATCGAGGTCTCGAGCTGGGGAAGTATGCTACTTTGCGTTTCCGATTTATGGACAGCTGAAGGAGATTATGAAACAGAGTTCTTACCCGAAAGCCCTAAGTTGCAGCGTGAACGGATCCTGACGAAAAATGAAGATTTGGGAGAAGCTGGCTATAAGGATTTTACGGTCAGGCTTTTATCTACATACCTTGTACGTAATTTGCGCGGCGCGCAACCATTTAGTGAGGACATTGACCCTCAGGAATTTTTTGAGCCGCAAATCCAAGGGCTTGCAAACAATATTACGAGACTAGCGACAGAACGCTCTGAAGAAAATGGCGAATCGCTTGAGTCCTATGTATTCAGACAAGCTGATGCCGAAGATCTTCTAGGCAAATTTGTGCCCGTGGCCTTACATTTCGACACAGCAGCCTAAGAGTTTAGCTGCTTTTTTATAAGTTTTTGCGCCAGCTCCGGGTTTGCTGTGCCTTTTGAGGCCTTCATGACTTGGCCAACTAAGAAGCCGATGGCTTTCATTTCACCTTTTCTCACGTCCTCAGCAGCATTTGGATTATCGGCAATTACCTCTGCAACAATTTTAGAGATCTCGTCTTCGTTAGATACCTGGAGTAAATTCTTGTTCTTAGCAATAGTTTCTGTATCCCCACCATCTGTCACAAGTTCAATCAGAATAGCTTTAGCTCCTGAGGAGCTAACCAGATTTTCTTCTGCCATTTGTGCCAGCTTAACCATAGATTGAGCGTCCAGTTTTGCGCTTTCCCACGTTAATTTATCACTAGCAACCAAAGCTTGCACATCAGTAGTGAGCCAGTTTGCCACTCGTTTGACTTGTTCATTAGCTGTTCCCGTGTCAACTAGTCCTGAGATAAACTTTCCAGCTGGCATTTCGTCAACTAGCGTTTCAACCCCCGAGCTATCGAGCTTCAGTCCATTTAGTTTAGTTCGCAGTTCTCCCGGCATCGTGGGCATGCTACCGCGCACTTTTTCAACCATTTTACCTTCAAGTTCTAGTGGCGGAATATCTGGGTCAGGCATATAGCGGTAGTCGTGAG
>CAZLTB010000007.1:0-31306 GCA_964562505.1 uncultured Candidatus Saccharibacteria bacterium | reverse complement strand
GGGAAAATAGCACGGTGCCGAATTATAGAAAAGGAGTCCGAAGAGGACTCCTTTTCTCTTTGTGGATTGACAATTGGTTTATTTAGTACTATTAATTAGTTATCAATCAATCAAGGAGGGTTTATGGCAAGGGCAGACAGCGTTGAGCTACAAAATACCGTAAGTAGACTCGCGATAACTCGAGGCGTTATATCAATATTATTCGGTGTTTTTGCACTGATTTGGCCGGGGTTGACGTTGGTAACACTCGGCATACTTTTAGCTATTTGGTTTTTAGTGGGCGGTGCTGTGGGTCTGGTTTCTAGCGTAGTTACTAGACATAGAACACAACACTGGGTTTTTAGAATGATACTAGGTGTTCTAGAGATAGGCGTTGGCGCATACTTAGTGCAACGTCCGGGCGTCACCATAGCAACACTCGTAGCTTTGGTATCTATAGTTCTGATTGCACAAGGCGTAGTAGAGATCATTGTAGCCTTCGTTGACAGTCATGTAGACCACCGCGTCTTCTCGGTCATAGTTGGCTTACTTGGGGTTATAGCCGGAATGGTTGTCTGGCGTTACCCTGTTACGGGCAGTCTAGCGTTCGTCTGGGTCTTAGGCCTATACGCGCTTATCGTTGGTGCACTGAGCATCGCAGCTGGTGTCGAAATAGAGAAATAACATATCACCGCGTTATAGAAAAGAGTCCTATGAGGACTCTTTTCTATGTGTGCAAGAACGGAAACAGATATTGCTAATGGCTTTTGGCGATTAATAGGGCAAGGGCAACGCAATGTTTGCAGAAGATATCGTGATCTTTCGGATTGCCAGCGCAGTGCCAGGCCAGACCCTTAGGCGTAGATGATAACTTGACTCGTCGGCGCTGGCCACCGCCTTCGGCGACTGTGCCATCCAGACCTCCAGCCCAGGCTTCTACGTATTGAGGCGTTTGCTCAATAATCTCAACTCCTCCACGCCTATAGATCGCCTGGCCGTAACCCAGATTCGATGGCAACGCCAATTGCTCTAAATCTGTGTCCCTTAAGATTCCAGCTAAAGTTTTCATGACTAAGACTAAATGGTTCAGGAAGAACAGATATTGCTACTTGTTTTGGATCATCTCAGGGCTGGATTGGAGGATGCTGACGCGGTTGCCTTCAGAATCTGTGAACGAGACCCACAGGCCAATGCCGGGTATGTCTGTTGGCTCGCCAAGCAGCTTACCACCTGCGGCTTCAATGTTTTTGACGGCTTCTTTTAGGTCTACAACAGAGATTACAACCGAGGGCTGAGGGGAAGCCTGAGTTGCATTCAGGTCATAAAAGCCACCATTAATGGTACCGGGGGTTTTGACCATCCGATTTTCATCTGCATCAGCGGTTGCGGCTACTATGTAACCACCCATTTCTGGGCCAGTCTCAGACATGCCCCATCCAAAGGCCTTTTGATAAAATTCTGAAACTCTTTTAGGGTCTTTGTATGGCATTTCAAAATGTACTACTGGATTCTTACTCATAACACCTCCTTTACAGGTCTACAACCTCAATAATTTCATTAACTGGTACTTTTGCCTCGTCGTGGGCTTGTTGTACTAAGTTAGCTGAAGTTGCCTCAGTAATGCAAAAAGCTCTACCTTGCCGAGCATTGGCATGCGCATGCTTAGCAGAACAACCAAGGCTTTCGCAGGCAGTCTTGTATGCTTCCCAACTTTGCAGAACCACCTCATCCGTTACTCCATCGCCCATGTTATGTATACCTAAAAATAGAGCCATGCAAACCTCCTTATACTCCAATTATATCCTATAAAATGAAAAAATATTTCTATCGGGTATAGGTTTTTGCCGCTGAGGTGAACCCGCTGACTTGATCGGCAGTTTTACCGGGGAAAACCTCAAATTTCAATTTTCCACCGTCAATTAATTGTGCCAAAACCGTGCCAACAATTGGCCCGGAAGTCTTTGCTTTTGGTCCTTTCACATAACTCATGTTGTCCCACATGCTTTCGGAAGGTGTCAGCCATTGACGCTGGACAAGTTCAAACTTAACAGCACCACTACTTTTATCAATCTTGGCTGGATCTGAGCTTTCAGCTTCCGCAAAGTACTGGCGGGAATTACTGCCGCCACTATTTGATGTATCTCTGCTAGGGCCATATTGTGGGTATTTACCGTAATTGCCAACCGAAACCACCGTCGCTGAAGGATCGTAAAGATCGGGGGCTATAGATAAGTGCCCCTCAGCATAATTAGGATCCTTGCCTTGACTTGTACCGCTGTAGCCACCAGAACCTTCCAGAAACCAGTTGCCAATCAGCTTGCCGTCGATATCATAGTCAATCTTACCGGCAATGGGCTCAGCCACTCGCGGATCTTTGCCCTCGACAATTTTACGCAGCTCAGCGGTGTAGTAGGGGAAAGGATCAGCCGTGTAGATTTTCCAAGCTTCACCGTCATAACTGGCGGGGTTCACAAAACCTTTTAAGGGCTTTTTAGTATTCCAAACAGCAAAATCAAGCGTTTGGCCACCAATGTGGCCGATCAACTGGCCGGCTTTGACGTTGATAGGTAGATGGGCCTTATCTATACCCGGCTCAACACTGGTGACGAGGTCATAGTAATAAAGGAATGTGCAACTTACCGTAAACACCATCCTGACACGTCCATTGCTGCCGTTTTCTGGCGGGTGGACTTCGATATCCGTTATCTTGGCATCGGCCATGGCGTAGACAGGGTATTTGTCTTTGGCGGAATGGAAATCTGTCGGAGAGAAATACTGGTGGTCAACTGGAGTCACATGACCACCAACTGTGACGCCGTAGGGTATTAGTATCGAGAAGTCAGCCACGTTCATTGGCAAGTGCGTAAATGTAGTATCACCCGAGCCTTTGCATTGATTGTTGCTCAAACTTTTGCCAGCGGCTACGGCTTTTTCGTCATCCGAGGCGTTGCTCTGTAGGATTGCTGAAGGTGTCTTCGTTTGCTTGCTTTTGACGACCCGCCAACCGACAAAACCGATAGCAAGGACAACAATTACTACCATTACAAGGATCACATGGTGAAAACCTCGCTCATCACGCTTAAGCTTCATGCTCAGGATTATACACTTCTAAAGACAAAGTTATTAATTACATTTGATGTAAAATTAAGGCATGTTAAAACTAATTAGCGTTTCAAGTCTGCTCTATTACGTTCAGGATCTACAAAAGACTCAAGAGTTTTACGAGGCCTTGGGGTTTCATTTTGATAAGAGTAAAGACAAGGTAGTAACTTACATCAACTGGTTCTCAATTGAATTCCGGCAAGCCGACAAAACCACCAACAATAACAGCGGGGAATTTGTATATATCAAAGTTAATGACACTGCTGAAATGTATAAAAGCCTTGAGTCCAAGGGCATCAAGCCAGAAGGTGAGCCTAAGGATGCCCCGGGCGGCATCAAAGAACTGCAAGTCCGAGATCCGGACGGATACGGACTTACTTTTTTCGAAAAGAAATAGCCATCAAGTGGCCACAACTGAACCTAAAGCCCTAAGATCTCTTTCTTCTTGGCCTGGAACTCTTCCTCTGTTAGGATGTTTCGCTCCTTAAGGTCGGCCAACTTTTCCAGTTCTGCCATTTGGTCCATTTCCGTGTCTTGGGCGGGTGGTGCAGCAGCTGCATCATAGTTGTTGCGGCGTCTGGCTGCTGCAGACCCTACTGCTGCGCCGACAATAAGCCCGCGGCGGCGTCCTCGCCTAAATCCTGGTCCCATAATTACCCCCTTGTGACCTACGTCACTGATTAGTCCAACACCTTAACTATAAAACCTAGGCTTAGGAACATTTGTGATACATATCACCAAAATTCTTGTTAAGAGTTCGCTTGAAGATTAGAGAAATAACAGACGTTAATAAAAAATTGACATAAGGGCAACAGAATGATATCATAAGCATATTCGAAAGATAAAAGGAGGGTTCCACGTTTTGTGGAGCCCTTTTTATATCTCGAGAGGTGATAAAAGTAAGCCTAAGGAGATTTCAATGGCTGGAACTAAAGCTGGCGGCAAAGCTGCTGCCTCAACCAACAAGACAAAGTACGGCTCTGATTTTTATGCAAAAATCGGTGCTATGGGTGGAAAAAAGGGTCACACCGGTGGCTTTTACGCTAACCGAGATTTAGCCCGAATTGCTGGCGCTAAGGGTGGCCGAATTAGTCGTCGCACCAAAAAAGTAGCTTAATTCAACTAGGCCCTACTGAAAAGTCGCTTGGGAAGAATTTACCGAGCGGCTTTTTGTTTTGCTAGTTTGCTTCATTAGTCGATAAGGTCGACAAAATCTGGCCGCGCTGACACGCCATCTGGCATTACAGTTATGGCATAGATATTCACGAGCCGAGATCTGCATACTGATGATAGTACAGCGAGGGCAGGTGCTACGTTGATGCAGCCAATCGCGATATGTGTCTAGGCAGTCTTGCACATGATTATCATCAATTTTAATACTTAAATCTTTACCTAATAATTTTGCTCTCTCCCAAGCTGCCACCTCTAGTAATAACAACTCAAAATCCGATTCATAAGTCTCATGCTGAAGTAAGGCATGAGCTACTTCATGCATCAGAGCCCATTTGGCACTAGGGCCTACATCATCTTTTCTATAGGTTATGATCTGCTGTTTAGGTGACCAGTAATATGAGTTACCTTGGCGGTACTCAACCCCGGGTGTCAATGGCTTTAAACTTTTAACTAGCTCTCTCATATGTGTCCTTAGCCAGTTGGTAACAACCATAAATCACGGCTTCTTCAGGATGTTTGGCTTTGCGGATTACGGGTGTAGATAATAATGGATTGTTCATTCGGCTAAGCTCTTTCTCAAGATACTTATCAAATTTCTCAAAATGACTACCGACTCCTCCACCTACTATGATTATTTCAGGGGTCAGGGTAGCTATTAGAGTAATGAAACCAGCAGCAATATCACGACTAATGGACTTCCAAACAGAGACATCCTTTATATCACTGGCCGGTTTACCGTATTTGTTTACAATAGCCTTACCGGAGGCGAACTCCTCCCACTTCTCAAATTTCCCCTTATGTTCTAGGCTCATATGTCCAACTTCTTCATCTATCGTGTCAGGGTCCATCTCGCCGTCAATGATATAAGCCCCACGAATACCAGTGCTGATGGTAACGTATAGAACTTTATGGAATTTACCCTTAACTAAAACCGCCTCTGATAATCCGGCCAGGTTGGTATCATTTTCAACGGTTACTGGACAGTTAAATATCTTCTCGATATCCTGTTCTAATGTCACATTCTTCCATGGCAAATTCCCAAAAACTAGGCCTACGCCGTGTTTACGATCAATTTTACCAGGGGCACCAACAACAGCGGCCCGAAAGTCTTTAGTTGAAAATTTTACAGCAACATCTTCCAGTTTTTTGATAAAATCATCATAATTTTCTGGAGTGGAAAATTTTTCTTCTTGTCTTACTTTTCCCTCTTTACTAAAGGCTGCAACAAGAGTTTTAGTCCCTCCAATGTCTACCGCAGCATACATAATTATCAGTTTAGCATACAGGCTTTGACCTATTGGGGAATAACAGATATAATATTGCCTAACCACTTATGCGTTATTAACTGAGGCAGTGAGATTGCCTGGTCGGTTATGCAGTGGAAATACAGTTTTTAAGGAGGCATGATATACATGTCAAAATCTAGCACACTAACAATGGACGAGTTGCTAGCGTCCAGCGATATCAAAGAACTAAAAGCCGGCGACGTAGTCGAGGGCGTAGTGAGTTCCATAAGAAAACATGAAATGTGGATTGATTTAGGTCCCAACGGTGTCGGCGTTGTTATGCGCCGTGAGATAGGCCATGGCCAGCAATTGGAGGAAGGTAAAACCGTAGTCACTAGTGTGGTTGACCCAGAGCTTGATGAAGGCTATGCGCTTCTGAGCATGCGCCGTGCCGCCAAAGATCGCGGCTGGGATGAACTGCAGAGAGTGTTTGATAATAAAGAAATTATTGATATAACACCTTACGATGCTAACAGGGGGGGTTTGTTAATCGAGCTTGAAGGCATTCGTGGCTTTTTGCCGGTTTCTCAACTGGCAGCTGGGCATTATCCTAGAGTTTCCGGTGCTGATAAGGATGAGATTTTACAGAAGTTGAACCAGCTAGTTAATAAAGTTCTTCGTGTTCGTATTCTGGACGTAAGCCGTAAGGACAATAAGCTTATTTTCTCTGAAAAAGAGGCCGTCAGGGATGATATGCAGGCACGATTTTCGAAATTAAAAATTGGCGAAAAAGTGGAAGGTGTAGTCACGGGCGTTATAGACTTTGGTGCTTTCGTAAACGTTGATGGCATCGAAGGCTTAATCCACATTTCAGAAATATCGTGGGAAAGAGTAGAAGACCCGCATGACTACGTAAAGACTGGTCAGAAAGTTGAAGCTAAGATTATTGCCATAGATAAAGATCGTTTGAGCCTAAGCTTGAAGCAAATTACAGAAGATCCATGGCTTCACGAAGTAAAAGCCTTCAAAAAAGGCGAGATTGTAGAAGGTAAGGTTACTCGTATCACACCGTTTGGCGCCTTTGTACAGCTGAGCCCTTCAGTAGAAGCCTTGGTACACGTATCAGAAATGAGTAATGATGAAGGCGTAGATCCTGAGAAGATTTTTCAATTAAACGAGAAGAAGAAATTCAAAGTACTAGATATTGATACCGAGGGTCGGAAGATTGCCCTAAGCCTTAAAGAGGCCAAATAACCTATGTAGTTAAAAGTAACAGGCGACAGTGCCGGAAAGGAGTCTTAAGCAATGGCGACAACGATAGAAATTGAAGACACGATAACTGTAGGCTCCTTGAGTGAGAAGCTAATGCTGCCAGTTACCCAACTTATAACAGAACTGATGAAAAACGGTGTGATGGCAACAGTCAATGAGCGCATTGACTTTGATACGGCACAGATTATTGTGGGTGAACTTGATCTAGATATTGATCTGGTGAAGAAAGATACACAGACTCCGACTGTTCGGGAAAAACCTCCTGTAAGCAAGAAAGCTGTCTCGAGACCTCCAGTCATAGCTGTAATGGGTCACGTAGATCACGGAAAAACTAGTTTACTCGATGCGATAAAAGGGTCCTACGTGGTTAAGGGCGAGGCAGGGGGCATTACTCAGCATATTTCGGCTTACCAGATAGAGCACAATGGCCGACCAATTACTTTTCTAGATACCCCAGGGCATGAAGCATTTGCAGCGCTTCGGGAACACGGTGCAGGATTGACTGATCTTGTAGTGGTAGTAGTAGCTGCGGATGACGGCGTAAAACCCCAGACCGTAGAAGCGATTCGTTTTGCCCGTAAGGCTGGGGTGAAAATCGTTGTCGCCATTAATAAGATGGATAAAGAGAGTGCCGATCCGAACCGCATCAAACAACAGCTATCTGAACAAAATCTATTGGTTGAAGAATGGGGCGGAGATACGATAGCCATAAATGTGTCCGCTAAGGAATCGAAGGGTATCGACGAACTACTCGACATGATTTTACTTGTAGCGGATGTTGAAGAGCTTAAAGCTGATGTTGATGTACCTCCCTCCGGTCTAATAATCGAAGCACATATGGAACAAGGGCGGGGACCAGTGGCTGTGGCTTTAGTCGAAAGAGGTATATTGCGACCGGGAATGTTTATTACGGCCGGTTCTGCTTATGCTAGGATTCGAAATCTTGAGACAAGTGCCGGTAAACCCATCAAAGAAGCCGGTCCATCAACTCCAGTGAAAATCACTGGCTTTAAAAGCTTACCTGAGTTTGGCGATGAGTTTGCGACTTTTAAAGATGAGAAATCTGCAAGACAGGCAGCCCAAGCTGAGACAACAAAACGACAAGAAGGTGGTACATCACGTCTAGGTACAAATAGCAGCGAGCTCATTAGACTTATAAATCGCACTAATAAAATCAACGAACTAAACGTTATTATAAAGGCTGATGTTCAGGGCTCTATTACATCGGTACTGGATAGTCTAAAAGCACTCGACACTGACGAAGTAGCTGTTCGGGTAGTCGCTTCAGGCATTGGTCCGATCAACGCTAACGATATACAGATGGCTCATACAAGTAAAGCTATAATTTATGGATTTAATGTAGAGGTGCCAACAACAATAAGACAACTTGCTAATCGTGACCAAGTTAGCACGAGGCTCTACAAAGTAATCTATGAGCTGATTGATGATGCCAAAAGTGAATTAAGCGCTTTGCTAGCACCAGAAGTTGTTGAATCTGAGCTGGGAACACTAATAGTGAAAGGTATATTTAAAACAACCAAGGCTGAAATTATTTGCGGCGGCGAAGTCAGCAAAGGTAAGTTAACTGTACCCGCACTCGCCAGGATTAAGAGGGACAAAGAATTGATTGCTGAAGTGGAAGTGACCAATCTCAGAAAAGGCGCACAAGATGCCAAAGAAGTGGTCAAAGGCGAAATGTGTGGCCTAAATCTTAAGACTGCGAGTAAAATTGATTTACATGAAGGCGATCACCTCGAAGTCTTTAAACGTGAGACAGTTGCTCGAAGTCTATAAATATAATGTGACCATGAATCGTTATGGAATTAGCTGAACCATACATACCACCAGACGAATCCTTATCTCAAATTGAAGATCAAGATACCCCAGAACTGCTACCTGAGCCTACTGTACCTCTAGAAAAAAAAGAAAGCTCAATTGAAAATCAGCCATCAGATGGAGAAGTCGCTGTTAAAGAAGGAGATTTGATAAAACAGGCAATGGAGAAGCTTCCCGAGGCCGTTTTGCCTCACGTTTTAAGTGCAGCTGAACAAAATATGCCTCTTGAGGCTGTTTATGAGCGTCGTCACGAGGTTAAGGACGAATCGTCAATTGGCCCTGTACCGATAAGCTCGGTTATTTCCGACAGGCCAAAAACTGCTCCACTTCCATCTGTACAGCCGCTGTCTACTACTAATGATTTTGTGCCAATTGATACAACACCAAACTTACTACCCACAGATCTGAGTCCGACTATAACTACCACACTTGGTTATACGCGGGCCGTTCGTCTAGGTTTTATTGGCGGGTTAATAGTGGTGGGGCTCTTGATAATTTATCAACTATTTCAATAATGCTAGAAGCTTGTAGTTTACGTAGTAAAATAAGCGGGAAGGGAAACGTCGATGTTTAAGCTTGATAACAATCTACTTCAAGAATTGGGTTTAGGTTCATTGCCACCGGAAGACAAGAATAAAATGCTGGGCCACATTTACGAGACACTTGAGATGCGTGTAGGCATGAAATTAGCTGAACAAATGAGTAATGAACAGCTAGATGAATTCGAAAGTTTTATTGATCGTAATGATGAAGCCGGCGCATTAAAGTGGCTTGAAACAAATTTTCCTGATTATAAACAAGTAGTTGCCGAGCAACTTGAAACCCTGAAAGCAGAGATTAAAACTGCTGCACCCCAAATCATTGCAGCCAGCCAGCAATCAACTTAAGAGATGTTTATAGCCGGCAATAAAAGCTTCACCGGACATTTCGTTCTTGCCCTCGGGTTTTATTTTCTCGATCAAGAGAGCTCGTTCACCGGCAAAAATAACTAATTTATTATCCTGGACTTGGATCTTGCCAGCTGGACCATCTGCATCAATGACTCGAGACTTGGTGATTATCAAGTCTTTACTGCCGATTGTAGTAAGGCTTTTCGGCCACTCAATAAAGGCTCTGATTTCGCGCTCAATCTGCCGTGCGGGTTTATTCCAGTCAATAACGCCATCTTCTTTAGTTAACTTTCGCGAATAGGTGGGCTCTTTTTTATTGTCTGGCTGAGGATAAGGCATAAGTACACCACCTAGATATTTTGGAACAACTTCTTGCAATAGATTGTAGCTTTTTCCAACTAAGTCTTTTGTAAGTTCTGGCGTGGTTGCGGTCTGCGATATAGGCACTTTAGCTTGGGCGAGTAAAGGGCCTTCGTCCATAGCTTCTACAAGCAGCATGAGGCTTATACCGGTTTCTTCTTGGCCGCTTAGTATTGCGAAAGTTATGGGGTCAGCGCCACGCCACTCAGGCAGCACAGAGAAGTGGCTATTAAGAATTCCTAGCGGGAAATAATCAATGACCTTTCTTGAAACTATAATTCCGAAATCAATTAAGATACCTAGCCGGCTTTTAAATGGTTTATCCGCTACAAGCTCATCAAGCCCAGCCTTATTAATTACAGTGAAGATGGGCAGACTCAGTTCTTCGGCGGTTTCTATGACCGGCACGCTGCCTTTATGATGGGCAGCGCGGGGTTTTGTAACAACAGCTTCAACAGGAAAATCCTGCGCCAAGAGTCGCAGACTATCAGCGGCTACGGGTCCACTACCAAAGAATACGATTGGTTCGGACGTCTTTTTCATAATCCAGATCCTTCAATTGGCCGTCAGCTTCCAGGTGAAAGAAAGCTTCCTTTTTATCCTTAATGTGATCTATAAACAGAGTGCCTTTTAAGTGATCAACTTCGTGTTGAAACACACGCGCCAAAAAACCTTCAGCAACAAGCTTTATCGACTTACCGTCTAGACTTTGAGCCCTAACACGCACTTTATGATAGCGCGGCACTTTACCATAAATGTCACTTATACTAAGGCAACCCTCAAAATCTTCCTCAATTTCACCCTCATATTTTGTAATTACTGGATTAATAAAAACTTTAAACCCGCGATCGCTCTTATCTTCAAAATTATTCCTAATAATAATAATTCTTAGCAGCTGGTCGATCTGAACTGCCGCTAACGCTACACCTACCTCATGCTCACGACGGTCTTCCCATTCAAGAGTTGAAATTTCCATGTTTTTAACAATTTTTTTGATATTTTCATTAACAATTCCTACCTTTTTAGAGCGCTGCCTAAGGCGCTCGTTAGGTAGTGAAATGATCTGAGTTTTTCTAGTAGTCATTTTAAGCAAGTATACCTCACTGCTGACAAGAGGTAAAAACTAATAAAACTGTTTATAAGAAGTGAGAGGGATCGATGTCGTAATGCCAGTTACTAGGTAACTCCTTAATTATGTCGGTCAAATATGAGCGCCTTTTGGCTGTAATAATAAGCTGCCAGCTGAATCTGCCCAACTTTTTTTCAATGAAGGCCGGAGAGGGCCCTATTACGTCAATTTTCGGCTCAATAGTCTTCAACTTAGCTGCCAGTTGAGCAGCAGCTCGCATAGCTGAATTTCTGCTGGTTCTTGTGCAATGTAATTTCAAGGCGTATATAAACGGTGGAAAATTAAACTGTTTTCTTTCACCTAACTGTTGCTTATAAAAGATCTCATATTTTTTACTAACAGCATTATTCAAAACCTGATTATCGGGATGGTAAGTCTGGATTATTGCCTGGGCCGGACCATGACCACGATCAATTCTACCCATAACCTGAGTGATCATCTGATAAGTTCGCTCCTCAGCTGTATAATCCGGAAAATATAGACTAGTATCAGCTATAACCACTCCCACTAAGCCAAGTTTGGGCAGGTCTAGACCCTTACTGAGCATCTGTGTGCCGACCAGAACATCAACATCTCCTTTATGAATATCTCGATATTTCGCCTCAAGGCGCTCTGATTTTTTACTATCTCTGTCAAAACGAAGTACCCGAGCCTCAGGCAGAATTCGATTTACTTCACTGTACAAGTACTTGGTGCCTATTCCGCTAAAAACTATGTCGGTCGATTTACAAGTGGGACAAAATGACGGAGCAGCTTGGCTGTAGCCACATGTATGACAGCGTAAACCATGTTCATCACTATGGTAAGTAAGAGGTAAGTCGCATCTGGGGCATAATGCTTGCCAGCCACAGACCTGACAAATTATAAGCCTGGCTGAACCGCGTCTATTCAGAAATAATAAAGCTTGTCTTTTTTGTTTTATAGTCTCAGCCAGCGCATTTATTAATGTATCGGATAGCCACGAGGATTTATTAAACTGGGAGCGATCTCGCAAATTTATAAGCTTAAGGTCTAAATTTCTTGGTGCTGAATTCTGTGTAGCCAGATTTTTCATCCTGATAATTGGTAAGTTTTTTGACTCGAACGCATAATAATCACTCACGGGCGGAGTGGCACTGCCGAACACTATTTTGGCTTCTGAGATCTCACCAAGTTTTGCGGCAACCCTGGTGGTCTGGTAATAAGGACTTTGCTCTTGCTTATAGGCTTGGTCATGAAACTCATCCACCACTATTAACCCCAGCTTTTTTACAGGGCTAAATAACGCTGAACGAGGCCCAATGACTATTAGTGGAAGTTTTGACTGCGCTATTGCTAACCAGGCCTTACTTCGCTCCAAAGGGCTTAAATTTGAGTGGAGTAAATAAACTCTTCCCGAAAATCTTTGGTTAAATACTTCTACTAGCTGCGACGTCAACCCAATTTCAGGAGACAACATAATTACTGACTGACCTCGTTGAAGAGCCTCTTCGGCCAGTTCTATATAAACTCTTGTCTTCCCGGTAGCGGTATCTCCGTGTAGCAGAGTTAAATCAGACTTGCTATTCCTAATTGAGGTTAATGCTGCCTCTTGATCACTCGTTAGGGGCTGAATAGTAGTTTGGCTAGCATTTGTATCTTCGCTTGAGTAACTTAAAGAATCAGCCTTCACGTTTCTCAGACTATTAGGTAAAAACAGGGCTAATATCTGGCCAAGTGGCGCGGGGTAATAACTTTTTAGCCAGGGGATTAGGGCTAATAGGTTTGGTGGCAAAGCTTTTGCAGCTATGACCTTGTTGATTGATTTAGTGGCGAACCTTGGCTTTGCTACTTTATTAGAAACTACACCAAGTACTTCTTGTTTCTGCAAAGGGACAATTATCACACTACCCTCAGGCAGTATAGAACTAGAGCTATATGTCAAAGCAGTTTCACCATGATATCGCGGGCTACTAACCAGAACCTCATAATAATACATAGGTTGTATTATAGGTGTATTGTAAAAATAAGTTGAAAGTCAGTAAGAACTACCGTATACTTTGCGTTGTTCTAATAACAATATATAAAGCTTATGTTAGATGTATTCATTACTTCAAGAGTTCGCCGCAAGATTATAGTAGTCTATGCTAAGTATCCTGATTTCAAGACGCATGTACGCGGCTTAGCTAAATTAATCAAAGAAGATGCAGGCAACATACAACGTGAACTGAAACGACTAGAAAAAATTGGTTTTCTTATATCAGAGCGTCAAGGTAACACAAAAATTTACCACACTAATAAGAATTTCGCGATATTCAAAGAATTGCAAAGTATAGTGTTGAAAGCACAACGCATTAATCAGAAAAAGCAACAATTAGGATCATAATTCAATCTATTGCTTGTAATTTTGTATCTGTTATCTTAAAATGCGCTACATGATACAGGTTACCCGTAAAGACTCTAAGGAGTCCTTGGAAAATATATTGCGCCGTTTCACTCGGAAAGTTCAGCAAGCTGGTGTCGTCACGAAGTCGAAACAAGCTCAATATTTCGAAAAGCCGATAAACAAACGTGATCGTAGAGAAAAAGCAATTTTACGTCGTGAGCGTAAAGCGCTTAAAGCAAAGAAACTTAAGCTCGGCCAAAAATAAAATGCAGCTAAAACAAAAAATAGAGCAGGACTTAAAAACTGCTTTACTTGCAGGTGATAAAGCATTAGTCATGACATTAAGGGGCTTAAAAAGTTCGGTGCTATATGCTGAAGTTGCGGCAGGCAAGCGAGACGAAGGTCTATCTGAAAAAGAGTTGATAGACGTTCTGAGAAGTGAACTAAAAAAACGCCAAGAAAGTGCCGCTTTATACAAACAAGGCAAAAATCAGGAAAGAGAGCAGGCAGAGCTAGATGAGGCTAAAATAATTGAAAATTATCTGCCCAAACAACTTAACGATGATGAACTAGAGGCTTTGATAGATGAAGTTGTTAATGAAGTTGGAACTGTTAGCTCTAAAACGATGGGACAGACTATTTCTAAGGTAAAAGAACTTAGCAAGGGCGCCGCTGATGGTGGAAGAATAGCAAGTGCTGTCAAACAGCGCATGGAGCAGACTGAATGATCATATTTATGGGTGTAGCTGGCTCAGGAAAAAGCTTACAGGGTAAGTTACTAGCTGACGAGCTTGCCTTACCATGGCTCTCAACCGGTGAGTTTTTGCGGATGTTAATAGCTGGTGAGCGTCGCAGAGCAATGCTAGAAGGTAAATTGATTGAAGACGGAGAAATTATAAGCTTAGTCCGCAAAATATTTACAGTAATCGACACTGATCAGGAATTTGTTCTAGACGGTTTTCCGAGAACAGTTGCCCAAGCCGATTGGCTACTCTCACAGGTCAAGCACAAACAGCTTCATATGACAGCGGTTATCCATTTGATGGCTTCGGAAGAGGTTGTATTAGAGCGGCTTCTTGAGAGGGGGCGTTTGGATGATAATCAGCAGGCTATAAGCGAGCGTTTTAGTGAATACCATGACTCGATACAACCTATTCTCGAGCACTTTAAACAATCCAATATACCAGTTTACGATATTGATGGTGAACAATCTGTTGATCTGGTTCATAAAGACATTATTGCCTCTCTTAAGGCCGCTTAGCTGAATTAATACCATGACCAGTGTGAAAACTGAACAAGAGATTAGTGCTATGCGCATAAGTGGGAAGCTTTTGGCTACCACACTGGCTAAACTTTGTGACAATCTAGAGGTTGGCATGACAACTAAAGACCTAAGCGAAATTGCCAAACATGAACTAAGGGGCAGCGGCGGTCAGCCAACGTTTTTAGGTTATCTTGGGTTCCCGGATGTAATATGCGTCTCGATAAATGAAGAGGTAGTGCACGGCATACCAAACTCTAAGCGAATAATCAAAAACGGTGATCTTGTCAGTATTGACTTTGGTGTTACCTACGATGGGCTTATAACAGATGCAGCTACTACCGTTATAGCCGGGAATTCACCAAGTAAAAAAGATCAAGCATTGCTTCAAACAACCAAAGCTTCATTAGATGCTGGAATTTCTGTAGTGAAAGATGGCATAAGAGTCGGAGACATAGGCGACGCTGTACAGAAGGTTCTAGAGCAGTCAAATTATGGCATAGTCAAAGATTTTGTTGGACACGGGGTAGGCTATGAGCTCCATGAAGAGCCGAATATACCCAATTATGGTGTCAGAAAGCAAGGTACTTTGTTAAAGTCGGGTATGACTATAGCCATCGAGCCAATGGCAACACTAGGCGGTTTTCAGGTTTATATAGGCAGTGATGGCTGGACGGTTCGGACCAAAGATGGTTCGCGCGCGGCTCACTTTGAACATACCGTGCTAATACACAAATCAGGGGCAGAAATTTTAACCCTGCTCTAGTTACGGCAACGACAATAGACCATATAAGCATTATTAAAATCTAGAACTATTTAACGGAGGTTGTTATACTGCTAGGCATGCGCGAATCTATGCCGAGTCATTACTTCGGCCTCGATATTGGCACCTATGCCGTACGGTGCGTTATTGGTATGGCTGACCCCCAGAACTCTGGGCAGATTTCGATTATAGGTCATGGCAGTGCTAATAGCCTCGGTATGCGTAAAGGCGTAGTGGTACACGTAGACGATGTAACAGAGTCAGTTATCAAAGCAGTTACCGAAGCTGAACGATTGTCGGGTGTTCAGATACGAAATGCCACGGTGAACGTTAATGGCTCACACGTTAGTGGAGTGAATTCCAAGGGAGTCATAGCCATAAGTACGGCCAACCGTGAGATTGCAACCGAAGACCGTTTACGCGTAGAAGAGGCTGCTAGCATTGTTCAATTGCCACCAAACCGCGAGATTATTCAGGTTTTTGCAAAAAACTACAGACTTGATGGACAGGACAATATTAAGGATCCCGTGGGCATGCATGGAGTCAGGTTAGAAGTAGATACTCATATAGTTACTGCTGCTACTCCCAATTTACGAAGCCTTGACCTAGTGCTTGAGAGAGCTAACGTTCATCCTGCGCACCATACTGTCGGTAGTCTAGCAGCTGCTGAAGCTATACTTAATCGGCAACAAAAGGAAGCAGGAACTCTGCTCTTGGATATTGGAGGCGGTACTACCAATATAGCCGTCATAGAAGACGGTGAAGTTCAACATGTTGCTGTGCTTCCGATAGGTGGAATTAATGTCACAAATGATCTGGCAATTGGTTTAAAGACTGATCTTGATATTGCTGAAGAGGTCAAAGTTCAACATGCTTCGCTCGATACAGAGGCCGAGGCTAAAACGGTTACGGTTACACACGAAGATAAGACCCATAATTTTGATAGTGAAGAGATCCGCATGATTACTGAGGCACGAATAGAAGAATTACTCGAATATGTAGATAAGGAATTGCGCAAAATTCAGCGCTCGCGCAAGTTACCGGGCGGCGTAATAATTGTCGGAGGTACCGCTAATCTACCAGGCCTGGCTGAATTTACTAAAGATAAACTACAGCTGGCTGCTCGCATAGGTCATTTGCAGCCGCTTAGTGGACTAATTGACACCGTAGAGGATCCAGCCTTCGCTAATGCGGTGGGGCTAATGCTTCTAGATATGTTACTGATACCTTCTGATCACAACGGATCGCCTTTAAGTACGGTTAGTGGTGGCTTTAGCTTGATGGGAAATTTACTCAGACGCTTCAAATCTTGAAGCTTCAATTAAGGTCTTTCCCTGACATTTTCATATGATATACTTCCTCCTATAAATAGATGAGGATTCAGTATGCCACAAGTTGCACCAGCTATTGAGACGTTCGCCCGAATAAAGGTAATTGGCGTGGGTGGCGCAGGGGGGGCAGCTATAAATCGCATGGTGGAGTCAGGTGTCGATGGAGTAGAATTCATCGCAATCAATACTGACGCTCAGGCTTTGCATCATTCACTAGCTCAGAAGAAAATACATATAGGTAGTGACACCACTAGAGGTCTTGGTGCTGGCGCTGATCCCGAAGTAGGTGAAAAGGCTGCCCAAGAGTCACTGGATGAAATACGCGACTCCGTACAGGGTGCAGATATGGTATTTGTAACTATTGGTGCGGGCGGTGGTACGGGTAGTGGAGCTGGACATCTTGTCGCCAGTGCAGCAAAAGATACAGGGGCACTTGTTGTAGGATTTGCAACTAAACCATTTGCATTTGAGGGTGACAAGCGCCGCCGAAATGCAGAGACTGCCATTAATAAGCTTCGTAATGCTGTTGACACCTTGATCGTCATACCTAATGATCGTTTATTGCAGACCATAGACAGACAAACTCCTCTGTTGGAAGCTTTTAAGGTAGCTGACGATGTACTTCGACAGGGAGTCCAGGGTATTTCTGACCTTATAACTGTTCACGGTCTTATCAACCTAGACTTCGCAGACGTTAAGACGGTTATGAGCAACGCAGGCTCATCACTCATGGGAATTGGTAGGGCTAGTGGTGAAAATCGTGCTGTTCAGGCGGCTCAGCAGGCCGTAGAATCACCTTTATTGGAAGTGTCCATAGATGGCGCCAGAGGAATCCTATTCAATGTTATTGGTGGCAACGATATGTCTATGCACGAAATTAATACTGCCGCCGAGACAATTACCGCAGCAGCTGATGCAGATGCAACCATTATTTTCGGGGCTACTATAAACCAGGATCTAGAAGGCGAGATTATTATTACTGTAGTAGCCACTGGTTTCGATGCCTCATATTTCCATGACCGAGTTTTACCCGACAAGAAAAAAGATGTAGTAGAAACAACAGATAGTCTGCCAAAAACGAGTGATGATGACATTAAGGCCATAGACATGAAGCTGGATGAGCCTAGCGAGGCCGCAGAGGAGTTCCAAGACGAAAAACCGATGCCCAACATTTGGACAGTAGAACCTGACAAACCAGACAGTGATGATAAACATGACTTATCTGCTAATCAAGAAGATAAAGATAGTCATGACAGTAAAACAAATGCTCCTGTCATAAGCTCGGATGAAGAAGACGAACTTGAAAAACCTTCTTTTTTGAGACGGCTAACCAAAAGACACGATAAGAAACCTGAAAAAGAAGACGATAACAGAGAAGAAACCGAGTAAATAATACAGCGCTTTTGTGCTTGCAAAACGCTACAGGTAGAGTTAATGTATAAGCTATAGCCACTATATATAGCGATTGGTTATAGTGAATAGTACGTTCAGATGAATAAAAGTTTTGCACATTTTTGAATAATTGGTGCAAAAAAGGAGGTGTGCGGCATGAAATGCAGCCAATGTGGCTCTGAAGATACTAAGGTCATTGAGTCACGCGATGTTAGCGACGGCGAATCAATACGCCGACGTAGGGCCTGCACAAATTGCCAGTACCGTTTCACGACTTATGAGCGGATTGAAAAACCGCAAATTATCGTGATCAAGAACGATGGTACCAGGGAGTTGTTTAACCGTGACAAGCTATTATCTGGATTGTATAGAGCTTGCGAAAAAACTCCTGTAACAAGCCTACAGCTGGAACATTTAGTTGCTGATATAGAGCACTACATTTATGCTTGTGGCGAACAGGAGATATCTACGGCAACAATTGGAGATCTCGTTATGGAGCGCTTAGCTCAAATCAACGAGGTGGCATATGTGCGATTTGCAAGCGTCTATCGACGTTTCAAAGATATTGCCGGGTTCGAGCACGAGTTGATACAAATTCGTGAGCGTAAAGTCGGCTCTGATAAGCAGAAGAAGTAAAGCTTAACGGATTAATTTCAAGGCTACTTCTAAATAAATTCAAATACAAACAAAATATTAACAATAAAAATAACAAATCAGACACGTAAGTGTTTTGAAGAATATAAGTGAGGGTATATAAATGGGACAAACAACAATCCTAGGCCGGAAGCGTCTTTTTACTACGGCCGGTAGTAAGGCATACGATCAACTTAAGTGGGTAAAACGCGATTCTATAATCATGAATCCGCTTACCAAAAGTCCAGTATTTGAGCAGAAGGACATAGACTTTCCGGACGGATGGTCACTAAATGCGGTTAATATAGTTGCTCAAAAATACTTTACGGGCACCCCAGGTTCCGATGAGCGCGAAGATAGTTTAAAAAAACTTGTTGACCGTGTGGTGGATACGGTTACTCGTCAAGGATTACAAGAAGACTATTTCGAGAGCGAAGCCGAAGCCGAAGATTTCCGAGAGGAATTAAAATATATTTTAGCCACCCAGCGTGCGGCTTTTAATTCTCCTGTTTGGTTCAATATTGGAGCCCCGGAAAGATCTCAACAGGCAAGCGCTTGTTTTATTTTGGCTGTTGATGACACCATGCCCTCAATTTTAAATTGGTACAAAGAAGAGGGAATGATATTTAAGGGTGGTTCAGGTTCGGGCATCAATCTAAGCACTATTCGCTCTTCTGTGGAGAAGCTCGGAAAGAGTGCAGGCACAGCTTCTGGTCCGTTATCTTTTATGCGTGGCGCTGATTCATCAGCTGGTGCTATTAAGAGTGGTGGCAAGACTAGGCGAGCTGCAAAAATGGTTATTTTGAACTCTGATCATCCTGACGTTGAAGAGTTTATATGGGCTAAAGCAATAGAAGAACGAAAAGCTCGTGTTTTACAAGAAGCAGGATACGACATGGACCTTGATGGCAAAGATGCTTTTTCGGTGCAGTATCAGAACGCCAATAACTCTGTTCGTGTCACAGATGACTTCATGCAAGCCGTACTCAACGACGAGGACTGGGATCTTAGAGGCATCAAGGATGGTAAAACAGTCAAAACGGTTAAGGCAAAATCTCTATTTCGTGAGATTGCTGAAGCTGCTTGGGAGTGTGCTGACCCAGGAATGCAGTTCGATACAACCATAAACAAATGGCATACCACGCCAAACGCTGGCCGGATAAATGCCAGCAACCCTTGTAGTGAGTACATGCATCTTGATAATTCAGCTTGTAATTTAGCGTCGATTAATCTTCTAAAATACCTTAAGGACGACAATACCTTTGATATTGAAGCCTTCAAACACACAGTAGAACTTATATTCACAGCCCAAGAAATATTGGTTGGCTACAGTGAATATCCAACTGAAAACATCACAAAAAATGCCCGCGCCTACCGCGAACTGGGATTAGGTTACGCTAACCTAGGGGCCTTACTGATGGCTCAAGGCCTACCATACGATAGCGAAGAAGGACGTGCTCAAGCCGCCGCCATTACGTCTTTAATGACCGGTCATGCTTATGCTACAAGTGCCAAGATCGCTAACCGTGTTGGTCCATTTGCTGGTTTCCATAAAGACCGTGAAGGCATGATAAACGTGCTTAAAATGCACAGAGAAGCTGTAAAATCTATCGACGCCAGCCTGGTATCGGAAGATTTGCTAAGTGCGGCGGCCAGTGCCTGGGATGAAGCAGTTCATCTAGGTGAACTTTACGGTGTTCGTAATTCTCAGGCTACAGTATTAGCACCGACCGGAACAATTGGGCTAATGATGGACTGTGACACCACCGGCATAGAACCAGATCTAGGCTTAGTAAAATTCAAGAAGCTAGTTGGTGGCGGCACCATGAACATTGTTAACCAAACTGTACCGCGAGCACTAAAAGTACTCGGCTATAACAAGTCAGAAGTCGCAGACATAGTCAATTATATTGATGTAGAGAAAACTATAATTGGTGCACCACATCTCAAGGGAGAACATAAAGACGTTTTTGCTTGCTCTATGGGAGATAATGCCATTGAGTACATGGGCCACGTAAAAATGATGTCCTCAGTACAACCATTTTTGTCAGGGGCAATCAGTAAAACTGTCAATATGCCTGAGGATGTATTAATTGAGGACGTTGAACAACTCCACATTGAAGCCTGGAAATTAGGCCTTAAGGCCGTAGCTATATACAGAGATAATTGTAAAGTTGCCCAGCCCTTGTCTATGGCTAAAAAAGAGACATCAGAAAAGAAAGAAGAAACAGCGGTCACCGAGCCATTAAACGATAGATTTATCGTTAAAGGTGCGATGCGTCGTGAACTTCCAAAAGTTCGCAAAGCCAAAACTTTTTCATTCACCGTAGCAGGACTACATGGGTACTTCACTGTTGGTGAGTTTGAAGATGGCACCCCAGGAGAACTATTCATCAGCATAGCCAAAATTGGTTCTACCTTGTCAGGCTTGATGGACTCTTTTGGTCGGTCAATAAGTTATGGCTTGCAATATGGAGTGCCTATTAAAACTTATGTAAATGGTATGGCCCATATGTCCTTTGCTCCAGCAGGCATAACTGACGATCCAGATATACGTACGGCCTCTTCAGTAGTAGATTACATATTCAGAAGACTGGCTCTTACTTACTTGTCATTTGACGATCAATTAGAGCTTGGTTTGGCTTCAATTGAGGACATGCCAAATACTCAGACAACACTGCTAGAAGAGCCTCTAGTTGAACAAATTGAGCAGGCGGCAGAAGAATCGATAGTTGTCGATGAGCAGCCGCTAAAGGCAGAGGTTGAGCCGAGTACTATCAAAAAGAGTGAATCCATAAGCGCTTCTGCCAAGGCAGACTTAGCCGCTCCTATGTGCTATAACTGCGGCAATCAGACTCAAAGGGCAGGAAGCTGCTATGTCTGTAGTTCTTGCGGTTCTACAACTGGCTGCAGCTAAGGCATGACAGTATACATATCGTCATCCTGAAGGCTTAACCACAGCCTTGCCTATATGTTAGACTGATGTTAATGAAGATTGTTTTGTTGTACCATCCTAAATCAGAATTTTCCCGCATAGCCGAAGAATATGTCGATAATTTTGAGCGTTCGACTGGCAAAATAATTGAGCTGGTGAGTCTGGAAACTCGGGATGGAGCTGCGGTAGCCTCACTTTATGACATTGTGCGGTTTCCTGCGCTAGTTGTTTTAAGAGACGATGGACAGGCTGAGAATATTTGGCAGGGAGAGATGTTGCCTCTAATCGATGAAGTGTTGGGTTACGCTGCGGTTTAGTTGTCTTTAACAGATTGCTAAGTTATAATTTGTGAGTAACAATTCGGTAAATCCGCTTGAGCAGCAATCAACTGCGAGGAGAGAGAAGAACAGCCTAACGGGCCTAGTAGAACTCACCGGGTAAGCCCGTCACAGCAGTAAATAAGTCCCAAGTAGGATGGTACCGCCACCAAGCTGGCTCCTACAAGTTAGGGACTTTTTGTTTTATAAGGGAGATTCATGCTAAAAAAGTCGCCGTACGCGGAAATAGAAGAAAAGATGTTGTCTGTTTGGAGTAAGGAACAGACCTTTGAAAAAAGTATGCAACGAAGGGCGGGAGCCGAGAACTTTAGTTTTTACGATGGACCACCTTTTGCCAATGGCTTACCACATTTCGGACATTCTCTTGTAACAAGCATCAAAGACAGCCTAGGTCGCTATAAAACCATGCGAGGCTATTATGTGGAACGTCGAAATGGCTGGGATTGCCACGGACTGCCTGTGGAATTTGCGATCGAGAAAGAGTTTGGCATAAGTGGTAAAAAGCAGATTCTAGAACTTGGCCTCGACAAATTCAACGCTGCTTGCCGCGAATCAGTCTTTAAGTACAAGGCCGAGTGGGAAGAATTTTTTGCCAGAATTGGGCGTTGGACAGATACAAAACACGCTTACGCGACAATTGATACAGAATATACCGAAAGTGTCTGGTGGGTGCTCAAGCAAGTTCACAATAAAGGCTTACTCTATAAGGGTTATAAAAGTATGCCATATTGCCCACGTTGTGAGACACCGCTTTCAAATTTCGAGGTTAACGAAGGCTATAAAGACAATGTGTCAGATCCAAGTCTTTACGTTAAATTCAAATTAGTTGATGAAGATGCCAGCTTGCTTGCCTGGACGACGACTCCCTGGAGCTTACCTGGCAACGCAGCTGTAGCGGTTAATCCAGACCAACAATATGTCTATGTTCACCACATTAATGACGAGGGCGTAGAAGAAACCCTCATACTTGCCAAGGAACGGCTTAGTGTTCTTGACGAGCAAAATTATACCGTTACAAAGGAAGTTAGCGGTCAGGAGCTAGCTGGGAAGGCTTACGAGCCGCTCTTTAAGCCAAGTGGTCAGGCAGATATCTCTAAGTACAATGATTTGTATCACGTTATACCAGCTTCCTTTGTAAGCATAGAGGATGGAACTGGTGTATTGCATGTCGCTCCCGCTTTTGGTGAGGATGATTTAAGTCTTACAGAAGAACACAAGCTACCTGTACTTAGTACGGTTGATTCATCTGGACACATCATCAATTTACTCGAATTACCAGAGGTGGAAGGTAAATTTTTCAAGAATGCCGATAGACCAATCATTGATTATTTAGCCCATAAAGATAAGGTGTTTGCTGCTGAAACGACTCAGCACACCTATCCCTTCTGTTACCGCTGCGAAACGCCGCTACTTTATTACGCTATATCAACTTGGTTCATTAAAGTTTCAGCAATTAAGCGCGAACTTTTAAACTCGGCAGAGGCTACCAACTGGGTTCCAGATCACATTAAACAAGGACGCTTTGGTAAATGGCTAGAGGGTGCCAGGGATTGGGCCATTAGCCGTAATCGTTACTGGGGGGCACCAATGCCAATTTGGGTTAACGAAGCTGATGAAACCGACTATATTGTGGTCGAGAGTATAGAAGAACTAAAGAAATTGGCAGGAAAGGATGTTAAGCTCGATGACTTACATCGTCCACTTATTGATGAAGTTACATTTGAAAAAGATGGTAAAAAATACCGTCGCATAGAGGAAGTACTCGATTGCTGGTTTGAATCAGGAAGTATGCCAGTGGCACAACAGCATTATCCTTTTGCTAATACTGATAAATTTGAACGTTCATTTCCAGCTGATTACATCGGTGAAGGCCTGGATCAAACTCGGCTTTGGTTCTATGTGCTCCACATCATCGCGACGATATTATTCGATAAACCTGCCTATAAAAACGTGCTTGTAAATGGCATGATTTTGGCCGCAGATGGACAAAAACTTAGTAAAAGACTTAAGAATTATCCTCCGGTAGACGATGTTTTTGACAATGAAGGGGCGGATAGCCTAAGGCTCTATCTCTTATCTAATTACCAAGCTGTTGCTGGCGATTATATGCGCTTTAACAGAGATGCTATGAAAGATTTGAATCGTAATGTGCTAGGCACGCTTCTTAACACCTTGCGTTTTTTCAAAATGTACACAGACATCGATAAATGGCAACTACCAAAAACACTCGAACAACCCAGAGTAACCAATTTACTCGATGAGTGGCTACTAGCTCGACTCAACCAAACTATTACCGAAGTCACTGAAGCAGCTGATGATTATAAGTTAGCCTATGCCATTAATCCAATATTTACTTTTATAGATGATTTATCTAATTGGTATGTCCGTCGTTCACGTCGTCGCTTCTGGAAAAGTGAGAACGACAAAGATAAAAATCAAGCCTACGAAACGCTGTGGTACACGCTGTTGCGCGTTTCACAACTACTAGCTCCTTGGGCTCCTTTTATAAGTGATTATCTCTGGAGAGAGTTGGTTAAAGGCGTCTCACTTTCTGAGTCTGTACATCTAAGTGACTGGCCCAAAACGGAAAAATTCAACGAGGATATTATTAACGACATGCAAACAGCGAGAATCATTATTAATAACGGACTATCCTCTCGAGCGCACCACAAAATAAAAGTTCGACAACCTCTAGCCAGCCTAACTTACGCAACGAAAAAGCGCCTAGACAAAAAACTTGAAGCAATAATTGCTGAAGAAGTAAATGTTGAAGAAATATTATATTCAAGTGATTATACAATTATCAAAATTGAGACTGGGGAGCAGTCTTTCGAATCAGAAGGTATTCGGGCGAGCGTTAATGCGAACATAACGGCTGACCTAAAACGGAAGGGCTTGATGCGTGAAATCGTAAGGCAGGTTCAGAATGCTCGTAAACAAGCTGATTTACAGGTTGAGAATCGCATACATCTAATACTTGATACTGATAGCGAGGAGCTTAATCAAACGATCAAAGAACATGGTGAAACAATTCAGCAAGAGACTCTAGCTGTGGATTTAAATAAGCTAGAGATTGGCTCAGGTAAGGGCTTTGAAACAACTGTTACCATTGAAGGTCATCAACTCATAATCAAGCTTGCTAGAAGCTAGATTCTTTACAGGTAAGGTTTTATCTGTTAGACTCTGTCGGTAACAAATTTTAGATATATTATGAAAAAGGCTGTAATTACAACGGGCGGAAAGCAATACCTTGTAGCAGAAGGCGAGATTCTAGACGTAGAACTCCTTAAACTGGCCGGGAATAGTGTAGAATTTACACCGTTACTTATAATTGATGAAGGTAAGACAAGCGTTGGTACTCCTGAACTAAAAAATACTAAAGTTACAGCTAAGATTATTGAGGCTGAAAAAAAAGCTGAGAAAGTCACCGCTATAAGGTATAAAGCCAAAAAGAGAGTCCATAAAGTCCGAGGTCACCGCCAAAAGCAAACCCAGATTAAGATCACAAAAATCACCTAAACCTAATCTATACCACAACTTTTGACGATGGCAGTATTGCCTCTGTGAGCAATTAGCGGCATACTAGTTACAAACATAACAAGAATGGCTGAGGGATTAACGATTTCTAAGTTTAAGAAAATTACTGGACTTATCTTTGCTGCCACGATCACGGCTTTATTTCTTAGCCAGGCTGTCTTTGCTATTGCCAGGGGCTATACTACAGATGACTCAGACCTGGAAGTCGGCATGACTGCTGCTATAAGCGTAAAATCATCTGATAGCTCTACGGTGGAACGGGCAACTCAAGATAATGGTGATCAAGTAGTTGGTATTGTAACCACCGTCGACAACAGCTTGGTAACAGTCAGTTCAGGTAAGTCCCGTGTATTAGTCGAAGGTGATGGCCAGGTAGATGCTTATGTTAGTGACATAAATGGCACGATTAAAAAAGGTGATCTTTTAGTTCTTTCGCCACTGAAAGGAATACTTATGCGTTCAGGTGATACTGCGGCAGTGGTAGTAGGTATAGCGGCTAGCAACCTCGATGAAAAGCAAGCCTATGGGTATCAGGACAAAGGTGAAACCAAACAGACTCAGATAGGCAAAATTAAGATCGATCTGAGCCATAAGGGCAGCAACGGTATAGTAGAACCTGATTCGTCACTTGGTCGTTTGGGTAGGGCGGTCGTTGGCAAACCAGTTAGTGATGTAAGGGTAGTCGTCGCTTTAATTATCTTCTTCATTGTCCTAATTACCGAAGGTAGTATCCTATATGGCGCTATCTCCAGTGCTGTTACGGCTCTTGGTCGTAACCCCTTAGCTCGTAAGATTATCAGATCAGAGCTTATCAGAGTGACGTTCATTGCCCTAATAGTTCTAATCATCGGGTTAGGCGCTATGTATGCAATACTTTGGGTCTAACAGATAAAGTTATCCACAGAAATATAAAAAATTTGTTCAATTAGGTTGTCATCTCTGTTTTAACAGAGTATATTTTAATAGGGAAATAACAAAGGGTGTTGAACAGATGAGAACACGTTCTTAGGCTGAACAAACATCAAAGACAAAGATTTTTAATAAAAAAAGTATGCAAGAAGAACAGCCTAATTCCGTAAATTCTATAGAGCCACAGACTGTGTATCCATCACAGAATACAGGTGGTGGCAATAATTTGCCCGTGAGTAGCTACGGACTTCCGTCGGTAAGCTATGATACCGATAGTTCTTTAGAGGTACGTGAACAAAATACTGCACCTGTTATTTCAGATCAGACTCCCCAAGACTCACGTTCTAAGAGTCCACTTAGCTTTTCCCGTCGACAAGCTGTCATTGTCTCGGCCCTTATTGCCATTATCATTACCCTAGTTACTGGAGCCAGTATATTAATATTGGCGCGGCGTGTACCAAAGACTCAAAACTCTAATCAAAAAACAGTTGAAACCCAAGACGTTACCATCAACAACGCTATATCCAGCACTTTGCCATCTGATCTGAAGCCTAATGCCAACTCTTTATTGGTTAATGGTGACATAATCAGCAGAGGTGTATTGAGCATATCCAATGGGAACTTTGTTACAGTTTTTAAAACTCAGAATCAGACTGGCAATCAGACCCTTCTGCTACCTAACTCCTCAGGAACAGTCTGTCTTGACACAAACAACTGTAATTTTGTGACAGCTGCCCAGCTGGCCCAGTTCCAACCACAGCTCGGGCAAACCAATAACACCACAGGGGGTGTGACAGAGCTTAATGGCCAGACCGGCTCTGTAGTCATCCAGGGTACAACTAACCAGGCGACAATTAGCACATCTGGTGGAACAATTACTGTCTCCTTGCCTCAAGACCTGGCCGTCTCCAGCTCGCCTAGTTTTACTAACATGGTTTTAAGCGGCACACTAACCTTACCGCTTAACTGTACTACTTTCCTCAATGGTGGGGCACTGACCACCAATACCTCGGGACAGGTGGTTTGTTCTGATGACGAAACTTCGGGTGCGGGTACAAGTGTTACCACTAGTGGAGGGACCGCTGGGACGATACCAGTATTTACCGGAGCTAGTACAGTCGAGGATTCGATTATTTCGCAGTCAGTCGGAACAATTACCATAGCTGGCAGTCTTAATCTAAACAGTGCTTTGACTGTAGCTAACGGTGGTACAGGGGCCACAACCCTGTCCGCCAACGGCGTTTTGCTAGGTAATGGCACCAGCGCTATCAGCAGCTTAGTTGCAGGTGGGCCAGGCGAATGTCTAGTAAGTACTGCTGGGGCACCGACTTTTCAAACTTGTCCAGGCGCAAATGGAGTTTCAAGCCTTAATTCGCTAAGTGGTGCACTGACTCTAACCAGCAGTGACGGCAGCCTCGCCGTTACCAGTGGGGGTAGCAATATTGATCTAAATGTTGTTTACGGCTCGAGCGCCAATACGTCTGTAGAGGGCAATACCACACTAACTGTTACGGCCGGAACTGGTTTAAGTGGTGGTGGCACAGTTACCCTTGGGGCAGGCGGCAATGCAACTCTAAATGTTGTATATGGCTCAACAGCTAATACAGCTGTGCAGGGTAATGTAAATCTTACTTGTCCTAGTGGCACTGGTAACCTAACCGGTGGTGGTACTTCTATTACTCTGGGTACCGGTGGAGCTTGTGGCAGTATCTCAACAATTAATAACCCAACATTTACAACAAGTGTTACAACACCTCAACTTATCTTCACTGGAGCCGGTAGTAACGGTACCTTACAAGTCGCTAGCCTAGGTCAAACAACAACTTATACTTTGCCGGATCCAGGAACTGCTTCGGCTAGTATTTGTCTCACTACAGGTAACTGTGCCGGAGCAGGTGGTGGTATAACTGGCAGTGGTACAACAGGCACTATTGCTAAGTTCACGGGCAGTGGTTCGATTGGAGACTCACTTCTAACTGAATCTGGCTCAACCGTAACAGTCGGTGGGACCCTGGCAGTAAACACTATTTCACCCACAGCTGCTTTTACTTTAGGTTCAACCGGACAGTCATTTACGCTTCAAGGTAATGCCTCTAGCACCATCACAGCTAGTAATGGCGGATTTGCTACAACATTGGGGTTCGCTACCCCTACGGCAAATGTAACTCTTAATGCTCCAGCCCTAGCTGCTGGGACATATGACTTTTGTACAACAAGCGGCAATTGTATCGGTGGTGGTGGTGGTGGTGCCCCTAACTCTGCTGCCTATCTAACGGTCGGCAATGACGCCACTCTGACCAATGAGCGGGCTATAGCCGTAAATGCTACCAACCTTAGCTTTACTGATGGCGGGGCTAATGGTAGCTATACGATCAATACCATTCAGAACATTGCAACAAACAGTACTCCGACCTTTGCTGCAGCCACACTAACCAATGCCAGCTCGCTCACTCTGGGCCAGGCCAGCGCAAACACTGGCGCAATCCTCTTCAAAGGTTCTGGTAGCGCAAATACACTGACTCTCCAAGGTCCAACTAGCCCCTCAACAAACACTCTGACTCTACCTAACGAAACTGGTACCATATGTTCAACTGGCAGTATTTGTTCCGGCTATCAAGGTGCACTGACATTCAATAACGGTCTTACCAATACCGCTGGTACAGTTCAACTTGGTGGCTCACTAATCCAGAACACAACCATCGCTGCTGGGAATAGTTTTGGGCTGACACTAACTTCTGACCTCTCAGGCGGCGCCCGCAGTACTTATCCGCTGACTATCAGTCAAGCCAACAACGCAACCAATAACAACTCAATTGGATTGCTGAATTTGACGAATTCAGATACTGGGTCAATCGGCGCCCTACTTCAACTCAGCAGTGTATCAAATGGTACTGGAATTACAGTACAGGGTATCACTAGCGGTGTTGGCGTTAGTTATGGCAGCTTGTCGACCGGGATGGGTCTTTACTTCCCGGGTCTAACATCGGGAGCAGCTGTTCAGATTGACGCAACTGCCAGCCAGTCAGGTGCCTCGGCCGTAAAAGTAGCTCCAGTAGGGGCATCAGGAGCACTTGCGGCTTATACTGGGTCTTACATATTAATTCAACCATTTCGAACTCTAACATCCGGCTCAATTGATGATTCTGGTGCTTATTTGAACATTCAGCGTTCCAATACGGTCAATAACGCAGGCTCCACCTATACACTTTCTGGTGCCATTGCTAATTTTCAAAGCAACTGTACTCAAACTGCCGGCACTTGCGTAGACACCTCCAACATTGTGGCCATCAACCAGCAATATGCCAACTCTTCGGGTACTGTGCTGAATTTGCTTGGTGCCGGTACGGGCAATTTAGCAACCTTAGATGCTAGTAATGCTAGTGCTAACGGAGTTAGTATAGATATTCAATCAAGTAGTTCCAGCCAGTATGCTCTAGATGTTAGAAGTAATAACGGTACCAGTCGCCTTTATGTCAGAGCTGACGGCAACGTCGGCATCGGCGACACTTCACCGGCTTATTCTCTGACAGTCGGCAACGGTGATCTCTTTGGCGTCCAAGGAGCTGACGGCTCACTGATCTGGGAAGGAACTTCCGCTGACGCCAATCAGACAGTATTAACTGTCGTTAACCCCACGGCTGACATCACTTACCGTCTAGCCGATGCTGCAGCCGGAACTTATGATTTATGTTCAACTGCCGGTAACTGTCTAACTGGCGGTGGAGCGGGAACGCTCCAATCTGCATACAATGCCGGTAACACTATAACTACCACAGACAACCGCAACATCAACTTTAGCCTGGCGGATACCACTACCGACTCCGACTTTATTGTTGACCTCTTGGGTACAGGCAATACCTTTGAGGTCCGAGATGGCGGCACTCCGTTTGCGACCTTTAGCGATGGTAGGAACGTTGCATTAGCACTAGGTAACGCTGGCGGACTAACTGTTACATCTGATCTATCACTTGGAGCTAGGAGTACACCATTAATCGACATTACTCAGGCTAATGATGGCACCAACGATGGTACCAGTCCGCTGATTCGCATAACTCAGTCCGATACCGCCAGTAGTGTAGCCAGCGGTCAAGTGTTTGATATAACCAACAACTCCACCAGCCCCTCCGCAGTTACCGCGCGGATTGTTAGTCAAAACGCTACCGGTGTTAGTGTCTTTTCTGACCGTACTGCCTTTAAAGCCTCATTAGCTGGCACTGGCATAACTCCAGTTGCTCTGGATTTTGGCGCCATGTTACCTTCCGGGACCCTGAACGGTATTTATGCTTCCTCGAGCGTTAGTATGAGCAGCGCCTTTACAGGCGACCTAATCCAACTAAAGCCGACTCGCACTTATACCTCCACGTTAAACGAGACGGGCAACTATATCGATCTACTGCGGGATAATCGCATTAATAATGGTCCCAGTACCTTGACGGTATCTGGGGATCTGGTCAGCTTTGCATCCACTTGTGTCCAAACCGCCGGAACCTGTACCGATACTGGCAATATCCTGGAACTGAATCAGCAGTACGCTAACGCGAGCGGAGCAGTTCTTAACCTCCTCGGTGCCGGCACCGGTAATCTAGCCGTTCTTGATGCCAGCAACTCTAGCGCTAATGGTGTATCAATAGATGTTCAGTCTAACAGCTCTAGCCAATATGCTTTTCAAGTTACTAGTAACAACGGTGCTACAACCGGCCTTTATGTTAGAGCAGATGGTAATGTGGGGATAGGAGATGCCACCCCAGCCGCTCTCCTAACAGTAGGTAATGGTGATCTCTTCCAAGTAAATAGTTCTGGAGATATAACTACAGCTTCCAATGAATCACTAGGCATCACTGCAGCTGGCACCGGTGACATCAATGTCACTACTGACAGTGATAGCTTTCTCAATCT
>CAZLTB010000006.1:0-32186 GCA_964562505.1 uncultured Candidatus Saccharibacteria bacterium | reverse complement strand
CGGCGAGTGGATTTGAACCACTGACCCCAGGCTTATGAGTCCTGTGCTCTAACCACTGAGCTACGCCGCCAAAACAGGGGTAAATATAGCATGTTTTATCTCTGTTGAATAGAGCGTCCGTCTAAGTCCTTTCACGCTGGACACCAATAATGTGAAGTATAAGTATCAACAATATAACTCCTGCGATAACACCTACTGAAATTCCAGTATAGCGATGTACTACGTCACTTATGTCACTTCCAAATCGTTTACCAAGATGTAAGTACAGCCACACCCATGCCAGTGTAGAAACGACGGTACTTAAAATAAAAGTCCGGTAGCGCACCCCAGAAGTAGCTGCAAAAATCGTAATGGGAATGCGCATGCCTGGTATATGTCTGCCGAAAATTATTGCCCACACTCCGTACTTCTTAAATGCAGCTTCGGCTTTTTTAATATGGCTTTCTTTAATGAAAATGAAACGGCCTATTTTATCAATTACGATTTGCCCCCAACGTCTGGCCACAAAAAAGAGGATAGTCGCACCAGAAAGTACGGCAAGTAAGGCAACACCAAATGCTAGCCAAAGAGGGGTTGAGCCACTATTGGCTACTTTATAACCCGTATACGCCAATACACTATCACCGGGTATCAGTATCGGTATCCCAGCTTCTTCGAGGAAGAGTAGTAATAGTGGTGCCAATGCACTTTGGGACGAGACTAAGCGGCTAAGTAAGTTTGTGTAATAATCTAGCCAGATAAAGAGTTCGTGCATTTATAAAGCATATCAAAAGAGCCCCTTAAGTGGGGCCCTTTTCTAGCCGGAGACTATTACGACCGACTTCCTCTGTACCCGAGTAGGCAGCTTACGATTAGTTACCAGCCTTCTACGGGGTACAATGTCTTGGATTAACATTGTTTTTCCTTTTATGTTATTTGATATATGTCGCTTAGTGCGGCATCAACTTCTAATATTTGCTCATTGGTTGTGGGCATTAACTCATACGCCAATTCACCTTTGAGCGCTTCTATGGCGCTCACTGGGGTTTGTCCCTTCTTTTTTATTTGTTATTTATTTTGATGCATCAACAATGTATATTATACATATTTTTGCTATTTTGTCAATCTAATTATGCTTGTTAATCATTGTGTTTTGTGTTTCAATACTCAGGCAGGTTCTTATCTGTTAGCTGGTTTAGACGATTTGTTTCCTCGTGTTTAGAGAACAGGTCCGTTCGGGTAAGCAATAGTAAGTGGTCGTGCCTGGTCTTAATAAATGAGGAAATAATTATGTACAAACTATTCGTAGGTGGTTTGCCTTTCGCAACTACTGATGATGACTTATCTCAGCTTTTTGCTGCTCATGGTACCGTAGCTTCGGCTAAGGTCATTACTGATCGCGATACAGGTCGCAGCAAAGGATTTGGTTTCGTCGAATTCGAGAAGGATGACGAAGGCAAAGCCGCTGAAAAAGCATTGAATGGCACTGAGGTCGGTGGTCGTAGTATTACGGTCAACGAAGCTCGTCCTAAAGAAGAGCGCCCACGTCGTGATTTCGACGGCGGCGATCGTCAAAAAAGCTGGTAATATCGCTTTTTATATAAAAGAGGCTCCTGTAAGGAGTCTTTTTTATTTTTAGTCATAGATTTGGTCTTTAATCCATCTTAGTCCGTCATAGGCAAGTCGCTTTGCTTCATCAGTAGATATGCCAAGTTCAGAAGCCGTCTCTTCGTGCGTGTTATTTCCTAGGTAATTTCGGTAACGGTAAAAAGCCTTGGCTTCCATGCCTTGAATCCTATCAAGCGCATCGGCTGTTTTCCAAAGAAAAGAATCATCAGTCTCATTTTCTCCCATTGGCGTGATACAAATTTAGCAATTATCACAAAAAATCGAAATAAGATTTCTAATTGCGGAGGGTTGTTGGTAAAAGGGTTCTAGAGGTAAAGATAGCTAAACTTGGTATAATCACTTTATGTATCCGAAACTGAGTACTCGAGTTTACCGTATCCTACTGTTAGCCACCTTTTTAATAATCACTATCGGCACTATCTTCTATCATTTTGTAGAAAATTTTTCCTGGATAAATGCTTATTATTTCAGCGTCATTACTTTGGCCACTGTTGGCTATGGTGATATTGTTCCAAAAACCGATGTTGGTAAGCTTTTCACGACTTTTTATATCTTTGTAGGAGTCGGTATTATTACTACCTTCATCACATACACTTTGAGGCATCGGGCTGAAGTTAGAGCCACTAAACGTGGCAATAAACTAGACGAGTAGGCCAGTTTTCTGCGACTAGGTCGTTGACTCTTCAGGCTTGGCGGCCAAAATATCGATAACCAAAACGGCTAGTAATATTATCAGTACCTGGGTAAGTAGAACCGTCGGAGTAAGACGAACAAATAGAGTTGAGAGGGCCACGACAGCCACGCTTAGCCATTGTAGTAATTGCTTGTTTTTGCCAACCCATTCGGTGAACTTATTTTCATGATGGCCGAAAATAACTGCATGTAGCTGGCCAGACAATAATTGATCAATTTTTGATCTCAGATTGCGGCTGCTAGCGTATGGTCCACTGATCCAAGCAATAATGGCTACAATCAGCGCTAGGCCAAACAGCGTAAACGTTTGTGTAACAAACGGGTGCATAAAGATTGTATAGGCTTGCCTAATAGCTTCAGCATATTGTGGATTAGCATGGCTTGTAATTACTTCACGTGCCAGCCTACCGGCTATAGCCGTTAAGAACATAGCAGCAGCACTAAAGCTAGCCAGTAATATAACCGTTCTGCGACGGTTGCGGCTTAACCATATGGCCGCCGCGCTAAAGAGGACTAATAGTCCAATGGCCATCATTCTCCAGGTATCAATATTTTGTATAGTCTTTTGCAATACAGTAAGCCAACTTCCCTGAATTAGTTGTATCTTACCTACTTGCGGCGGTAAGGGTTTGTCCGCTAAAAATGCTAGTTTAGTATCTTTGAAATTCTGACTGACATCAGAATAGACTTCACCAATGTCTATGGAGCCATCGCTACCATGTTTTTCCACTGCTTGTATAAAACGCTCATGAGCATGTTCCTGGGCGTCATTCCATTTGTTTTGAAACTCAGGGTTCTGCAAGATTTTCTTGACAGTAGCTTCTGTGTGCTGCTCCAGCTGATCGGCAATGGTTGGAGCCAGGAAATCAGCTCTGGGTGGCAGTACTTGTTCAGTAAGTTGGTTGATATCAACTTTTTCAAACAATTGAGTTGAGATTTTCGAAGCCAATGCATTCTGTACTTCAGTATTACGAATAATTGGAGCTGTGGCTGCTACATATCGGTCAGTTTTTACGATTGTATTTCCAGCCCAAAAGAGCAAATTACCGGCAACTAATAACGAAACCGCCAAACTAATGAAGACTATGACACCGATTTTTGTTAATAGATTACCATTGTCAGAATGGCTTTTAGAACCAGATTTAGTAGCAATACGTTTACGAAGCTCGTCATTTTCCTGCCGCAAACGCTTATTGTCTGCTTGGAGCTTCTCTAGCTGAAGGTTTCCTGAACGCGTAGCCATAGCTGCGTTACCCCTTTAGAAATCCACCCTCTAATACATTCTAATTGTACACTTACAAAACAAAAATAAAAGCAAACAATTACTTCAGCTCAGAGTTTCGATTTGGCGTGTCACCATGGATTAGCGTGTACCACAATACAGCTGGAACTTTTCTTTTCGGTACGCTGCGTATGATTTCCTTGATTTGTTGGCCTGCAAAGAATATGCCAATTATGCCTATTACCGTTTGAACTCCAAAGATTATAACTGTAACTAGCGTTTTGCCGCCGGAACTATCAATACTTAGAAGCTCGGCTATCCTTGGCGCGGCTAGCCAAAATGGTATCCACCATAAAAGTAGCAAAAAGACTCCCACACGCAGCCGGGTTGCGGAAACATCTGTGCTATTTTTGTCCCCCATAAGTTATATCTGGATCAAGTAACTAAACTTATTCACCCGTAGTATCGGTTGGAGCCTTACGATCTTTGACTGCGTAGGCGATTATAAGTGAGAGAGGAAAGAACAAAATGCTCAGGAGAAAAAATCCTATAAAGCTGTAGCCTTTATTACCTGCTACTCGAGCCGGCCAAAAAGCTATTATTATCCAAGCTACTAATCCTAAAATTCCGAGTCCTAAATACATACATTAATCCCATTTAAAATAAATCGGTTTGATTAATTATTCTGCTAACGGTGCTGGCGCAGGACCCGAGTGGTCTGGAACAAGATATGCCACCAGTAGCGCGAGCGGGAAGAAGAATAAACTAAATATAAAATAGCCTATGAAACTGTGCCCTTTTCGTCCCGCAACTCTTGCAGGCCAAAAAGCCAACATAACCCATATGCCAAATATGATTAGCATCCATATTGTGCTAATGGTCCAGCCTAGAATTGATGTCGCAAACATAGCCGCCTCCCTTCTTAAATAACGCCCAATTATATTGTCCGCCTATTAGTACGTTATAGCAATTAATATATGTGCGAGCTGGAACTGATTTCTAAAGAACGTTGATTCCTTTTAGTTCCCTATCCAGAGTTGCTTGGGCTTCAGCATAGCACGCAACGCCGCCGTTTTTTACGTCCGGGTCACCGCAAGGTAAGCTGACTCGTAAAACTGCATTAGCTTTTACTGTGTAAGCGTCAAAGTAAGGTACTTTTTCATCACTTACAATAAATGTAAATTTAGAAGTTTGTGGGATGCCCTGTTTTTGGCCTTCTTCATCTACGCCCCAATATCGTAATGGGTTTATTTTTTCTTCAGCAAATTTTACCGCTTCTTCGTTGGATGAAAAATACAAAACATGTGCGCCAAGATTGTATTTATCAATAAATTTACCTTGTATTTCTCTGGCTTCCGTGGACTCACCCGTCAAGCACGTGTAAGTTAATTTCGGCTCGTTTTTAGGAGCATTGGTATTAAGATCAAAACTGCCGTTTACACCAATTTGGCGTTCAAGATATCTGCATGCCTGGTTGTCGATTTTTTCAAGCAGTTCATATTTTCCTATAGTGTCGTTCTGTTTGGTAAATGCCACGATCAAGATTCCTATAAAGACCACTAAAACAAGCAATAACAAGATTAAAGGAATGGGTGAACGGCTACCCTTACTCTTCCTAATATCTTTAAACTGGGTCACTTTACGTCCTTTGTTTAATAATTTAGCTTTAGCATAATACTTCCATTAATAATATGAAAGAAGGTTACCCGCGAAGTATTAAGACCCCGACCGTTACCCACCAAACAATTGCGCCCACAAAAATCCGTTGAATAATTCCGCGCCAACTATTAAATAGCATCATGCTGGGTAAGCCTAAAGCGGTAATAATGCCTGTGATGAGTATGGAAATTGAAACTATTCCGGGTAAGTTACTTAGTGCAAAAGCAATCTGTAAACCTGCTTGGATTACGACAGTAACCACAAAAATTATTCCGTGAAGCTGACCAATTAAAGTCTGTTCCCCAACTCTGTCTGTCGGCAATAATCCTAGTAGCAAAAGACTGGCTCCAAATATCCAAGTACCAATTTTTATCAGATGAGGATTGCGGATATTATTTGGCGCTAAATCTCGCGTTAAATAAGCTAAGACAATTATGAGTAGTCCGCACAAGATAAAATTTAGGGTTTGCAAGTGTCCGTAATTGCCATGGACTAAATAACTTATGGTGTCTCGCTGCTGGCTGTAATTTGCTGTAATCAAACCAAGAAATAACGAAATAAGCCAGAATAGAAATGGGGCAGTCAAGCAGAGCCAAAAAAGCATAACATTATAGTACTCTAAGAAACGTTATACCTGATAGAAGCTTCTGTGCTTACGCTAAGCCGGGACAGGAATAGGCGATAGACTTACTAGCTCCTCAACCTCATCTAAAGTTCGTTTCATCCCTAGCGCTACTATACGAAGCAGCATGGTCTCATAGCCTATACCCATATTAAGTAGACAAGCTTTTGGAAAATTACCATAACCATTGATGAGACTTGGCAAAAGATTTGCCTCAAGAAAAAAAGGGGTGCCGAACTCATCTAGACGGATATCAATACGACCATAATCCCTGGCCCCTAAGGCATGAAAAACGTTAATTGCTAGCGTGGTGATTTTGTCACGGATTGATCTGTCAATGACTTCAAAGAAACTTTCGGCATCTGCTGATTTTATTTTTGAAGTTAGGATACGCGCGCCATGATTGTCCGCTGGGGCAATTAGTTCTAGGGGCATCACCGAGAATTCATCCGAATGTTCATCTTTGAGTATGGCGACAGTAAATTCACGGCCCGGTAAATACTCTTCTATCAGTGAATCTGCTCCTAATTTGTTAGTAATTGCCCGCACTTTTGCTTGCAGTTGCCGGAAATTATGTGCTACCGATTGACTATCAATGCCTTGCCCGCCGCCACGGTTGGCTGGCTTAATAAATACTGGAAATTTGAGGTCTAGGCTTTCTTGTGTTGCTAGTTTATTCTGTTCAATTACCTCAAACGGAGAGGTACTCAAGCCAAAATCAAGAACGCGTTGTTTAGCTAAGGGTTTGAGGCCTTCAAGTTCATGCGCAAATTGATTCGACCCGGTATAACTTATATTGAACTCATCGAGATACTCTGCAAGCCAGATTTTGTCAGGATCATTCCGACCAAGTTCGGAGTTAGCAGGCAAAAAAGTCATACCTAAAAAGACCAGATCCGGGCTCAGCTTAACTAGACTTTCAAGATCTGATAAGTCATTAACTATGGTCACTCCAACCTTGGCATAATATTTGCTTAAAACTGTATGGACAGCATCACGCGACTCTCGACTCATGGAACTAAGCTCAGTTTTAGTCGAGCCCACTATTTCAATGTGCTTTTGTATCTTTTGCATATCACTACCAATCAAAGCCGGCCTTTCGGCCGACTAGTTAAAATTGTCTAATAAATTTTAGTAGCTTCTTCGGAAACTACCACCACCGGAACGTGAACGATCTTCTTGGGGTCGAGCTTGGTTAACCATGATAGTACGACCACCAACCTCCTTGCCATTCAAGTCTTTGATGGCAGTTTGGCCGTCTTTATCTTCTTTCATTTCTACAAAGCCAAAGCCTTTCGATTGTTGGGTATCTCGGTCTTTGATGATTGCGACACTCACTACGTCACCGATTTCGGCAAATAGTGCTTTAAGTTCGTCTTCTGTTGTGCTGTAAGCGAGTCCGCCTACATATAATTTCATGGACATAAAGAGTCCTCCGTTAATTTAATCGCTTGCGCATATTGTTGACTTGCCGCTTACGATATTAAACCCGGAGGAAAAACTACTTAGACGGAAAGGTAACGATAGTCACCTGCTCATGCATACTTTAACAGAGAAACCCATTTATGCCTAATTACAGAACTGCTAAAAGTAAAGTAGTTTACAGATCTGAATCTCTATTGTTGTTCAATTCTGGTAGCCGTGGTTCATTCGAATTGGAACACACTTCTTGAAGAGTTACACCGATGGACGCGGGTATCAAGGGGAAATACTGTTTGCTTAATCTAGTTACTATTGTTGGGAAGCAAGCTTCGTCATAGCGCGACCGATATTTGTTACCGAACCCTGCTCGAATGCGGCCTTATGCCCCTTATCTAAATTAGGCAGGTTACCACGTTTGTGCTCTTGTACAAACGTCTCTCCATAATCCGCTAACTCAACACCATATTGTGCAGCTTCTCCGCGAGCTTGCTGTGATGCACGATAGCCACGTGGCAATTTGCGTATGTGCCATATAACATCGTGTTCCGCCATCTGGCGTGCTTGTCGATTGGGCACTTCGTCTATTTGAGCGGCTAAATCCCGCAAAATATCATCTTTTAAGACAGTAAGGACTTTTTGCCTGGCCAAAACTATACGACGTAAACCTTCATATGGGGTTGGTACCTCGGCATCGCTATAATCCGCGCTCGGCAGTCTTAATTCCTGCTCATAAAGCTCAGTAATATAAACTGGTACCACAAGGTCTGAGTAAATTGCTAGAATTTGACTGCGCAAAGATTCAAGTCCTAGGTCACAATCCATTCTTTTGGCAATAATGTCTAGTTCCATTCCACCCGACGAAATCAATTCACCGTTTTTCCCAAGCTCAACAGCAAAAAGCGGACGATTTTCACCCCATAGATTTTCGGGATTTACATATCTAAAGCTTGCATTGCTCGAACTAGATGCCTTGACTACCATCTGGGGCTTTGAATCTATGAATTTTAACCCGCCAAAAAATGAGCCTATCGGGTGAGTTGAAAATTGTCTGGCTGAGTTCGAGTAGTCTGTAATGCCCTGGTCGTTAATGATATCGGGCAATACAAGCCATTCATGTATCCCGTTGCGACCAAGTGCCGGTGCTATCACAGACTTTAGCCCATAAGATTGAAATGCTTCTGTGGCTGCGAATAAGGAGTCGTTCGATGCTTTCAGTTTATGCGGCTCTAGTTCAGGTGCGTCCTTTGATTCTTTTTGTAATGCTGCAATAAGGCGTACATTAGTCGATAAACGACTTAAAAATATATTTGCTTTCACCGCCATCCAGCTTACTGGCACTTCTCTATCATCAAATAAATCAGATAGTGCTACTGACATACGGCCCAAAGTATCTTCCATATTTTCCAGTACTGCGAAACCCCTTATGGCACAGTCTGCAGCATATCTTTCCAGCCTCGCAGAAATGAGTGCATTCTCAGCCGCAGCTGGGGCTTCTACGCCCACTGCTTCAATCTTTATCCTATCCAGAACCGAGGCCTCAAATACCACCTGTTTTAGCCATGGGGAAATATAGTTTACGGCCTGCTGTTCAGAGTCTAACGCGGCAATATCTATAGTATTAATCCCATTAGCGATATCCTCACCAAGGCCTTCTGTCCAGTATCGATTTGCGTACCTTTGAATTTTTTCAGTCGTAGGTTTTTTAATTATGCCACGAAGTAGCATTAACTCAGCCGGCTCCATAGTCATAAAAGCTCCGTAGGAGTCTTCCATGGTTTCTTGAAAGCCTTGTCGAACAAAGTTAGTGAAAGAAACGTTATTTGACTCGCGCATCTCACCTTCAGGCATATTATTCATATAATAGCATCTTTTAAGTAATATGTCCATAGTGCTGTAGTTACAAATTGGTAACAAACGACCAAGCAAGACTCGAACCTAAATAACGTAGGTGGGAGAATCGGTAAATCAAAAACAGCTAGTTTAAGGCTGGACTATAGTAGTCACACTTGCCGAAGGACTTGAATCGCTGTTGTCATAATATGTTGCGTAAATTTTATAAACGTATGAGCCTGGAGACAGGTTGCTATCTGTCCAATTTGATAAATTACCGCCAATGAGTGCGAATTGTTGGTTGTTATGAAACAGTTTATAGCTTTTGATATCTATGGTGCTGGGGGCAGGAGACCAGGATAGAGACACGCTTCTTGGCACTGAGTTAGATGCAGTTAAACCAGTTGGAGTAAAGTTACTTGTAGTTTTTGTCACCGTGTTTGATGCTACCGAATCATTCAAATCCTGGTCAGTAGCATATACCTTGTAGGTGTAGCTTTTCCCTGGAGTTAATTTAGTGTCGGTCCAGCTGAGTAAGTTACTGCCAACGGTGGCAATTTGTTGATTATCACGGAAGATCTTATAAAATTTTATGTCAATATCGTCTCGTGCGGCACCCCATGTCAGGTTAATTCGCGTCGGGGATATTACTCCTGCCTGCAAGTTAGTAGGTGGAGTTGGTTTAACGTTCCAGATGGTCTGGCAAGAACTAATGCCACTTGAGAGTCCTTGTGTCAGTGCAATGCTTTTGGAGTTATCAAAACCCGTTGGCCACTCATAGGCTAAGTACGGTTCATTTCTGTCGTATCCAGCGGTTGTTTTCCAGGCAAATGGCGCTACGCTGGCAAAATCTGCTTTGCAAAAGGCTTGAATTTGCGATGACAGCTCGGCAGCTGTGGGCGTGTAGGTATATGTGACGCTGGGCCAGCCAAATGCTTGAGGGGTCCCTATGAGAGGTTGTTTGGCGGAATCCCATCCTTTCTTTTGTAATTTGGATTTGATATCAGGAATTAAACGACTCATAGACCAGTCGGCATTTTTATGTCCGAGGTCGTAAGCATAGATAAGAATCATATCGCATGATTTCGGGTCAAGATTGGCGACTGCTTGATCAAAACCAGGCTTTGGATCAATGTGATAAGGACCACCAGGATTATCGGCGTAATCAAGATTGGCCCCCAGGCCGCAGATCATTGGTCTATCAGCGGCGTACTGTGTGATTTGAGTATGAACAGCACTCAGGATATCAGTGATGTCTCCGGGAGAATCGTCTATAGCATAAAAGCCAATGTAGTGTGGATTAGGCTTTACTGATTGAATGTATGCAAGCGTGTCCTTAAGAAGAGCACTCATTAGATCAGGCCGGATCCGGCTAAGTTTGCAGCTTGGAGTAGGGCTACTTGTTGTGCCCGCGCATCCTTGCTGATAGTAATAGTAGATCTTATCGGCTAAACCACCATCAACGTAATCGCTGTTTAATGTTTGGTCCGGGGAAGTCGCTATGTATGCGTGGTTAAAAATTGTGTATTTAAAGCTGGGCTGTTTTGACAAAGCTTGATCAACAAAATGCTTATCATTAACGACATAAACACCAAAGCGATGTCCAAAGGCCGGCCAGCGTGCAGCACTGTTCGGACTATAGGCACGAGAAATAAGCAAGACCGCAACACTTACAAGGCCAAATGTTAAAGATACCACTAATGCGTGCCATGGATTGAAGCGTTTTCGTATTTTGGTTTTTTGCATGTCTATCTCCCCTTAGCCTATCTAATTTTTATACCAACATCAAGCGAGATAAAATTAAAAACCATCCCGAGGGATGGTTCCAAAGCTTCACTTGGTAGCGGGGGGAGGACTCGAACCTCCGACCTTGTGGTTATGAGCCACACGAGCTGCCACTGCTCTACCCCGCGATAACGCATGAGACAACCAAAAAGTTTTCTCATCGCGCCGGCAAAATGAAATACATTTTGTCGGGCTGCTCTTTCCTTTAACTGCAAAAAGAAAAAGAAGCTAAGTAATCTTAGCAAACAGAGGTCAAAGTGTCAACGTTAAGTCAGTCTGGCAGATTTCTTTTGTTATCATGTTATCCTTTTAGTATGATTTTTCTTGACGAATCCGGTAAACGCTGGCGCAACATTAAACGTGGAATTGGACTACTAGGTTCTGTTTTAGCAATACCAGTCTTAGTCTTAGTAGCTGCTTCGCTTGCCTATTTACCAAATTGGGGTGATGTTCCTTTACCATTATCAACAAATGGTGCAAACAAAGCTTCTAGTACAAAACCAAGTTCAGGGACTGTCGAAGCTACTTCTACAACTGCACCTATATCCAAATCTTCTAAACCCACCGGAGGAAATAATCAGATACCTGCTGGATCTACAGCTAGCTCGCAAGTTATTACCGATCCAGGCACTCAGACGCTTATTAGCAGTCAACCCTCATCTCAAACGACTACACCTCCTACGCAAAGCCAGAACCCTTCAGGGCAGCCAACAGATCCAGGTAATAGCGATTACGGACACAGTCATCAGCCTACACGTTCTTAGCTAGATGTTCGCCTTGCCGTTCCAATTTGCCCCAATGGACTAGTCGCCCTCTTAGAACATTTACAAACGAACGAGCAATTACGTAGTACATGAGCTGGCGGTAGAGAATACGCTGCGGAATAATTATCCAGGCGTTGCTAAGTTTCTCTTTGTCTAGACGCAGGGCAATTATCGATGTTATAAAATCAGCCAAAGTATAAATGACAAAGCTGATCAAAACTAACTTATTTTGATGGGTGATTAATGCTATTACTACAGCTATATCAAATAGAGGACTAAACAAAGGAAAAAATATCTGGAAAAAGAATAAATACGGTAAGCCAACCATCCCTAAGGTGCCACGTTTGGGATTTAGAAATGACCCTCTATGTTTCCATACCGCTTGCATTGTGCCAAATGTCCAGCGAAATCGTTGTTTTAATAAATCTTTAGTATTTGAAGGTGCCTCAGTAAGAGCGATCGCCTCAGCATCATAAACTATCTTATAGCCCAACTCTTTAATTGAAAGTGTCAGATCTGTATCCTCTGCTAGAGTATCTATAGTAAAGCCGCCGGCCCTTTCCAGGGTAGTACGACGAAAGGCGCCGACTGCACCTGGCACCACCGTAATACAGTCAAACAAATCGCCCATTCTACGATCAAGATTGAAACCAACAATGTATTCCAGTGATTGCAGTTTGGTGATGAGTTTATGACGATTAACAATTTTGGTGTTACCTGAGACGGCACCAACTTTTTGATTGGTAAAATGGCGCATAAGTTTGGTGAGAGTTGCGGGGCGAAATATGGTGTCGGCATCAATAGCTACCAAAAAATCGTGTTTAGCTTGCGCAATACCATAATTCAGGGCAGATGCCTTACCACCATTAGTTTTACGTATAACACGCAGCCTTGAGTCATTAATTTCAAAAGCTTTTTCATATGTATCGTCTTTTGAACCGTCATCAATAACTAACACCTCAAAATTATCATAATCACTTGCCAGTACTGACTGGATACAACTTCTTATAACTGCTGTTTCGTTATATGCCGGAATTAGCACGCTACAAGGAGCCAGTTTGTACTTAGCGGTAAAGTATTTTCGGCGTGATTGAACTAATGCGGCTGCAGTAACCAAAAAAAAGCGGATGATACTTGCGATAATCAATAGCAGAATAAGCCAGTGCCAGCTGCGGCTAATCCATCTGCTAACTGTGAAAATTAAATCAGCTAAAGTTGCTAGGACTTTATCCATAGGTGACAACGGTGGCATAATGTCGTTTCTTGCCAACCCCAGTGCCTCGCTGACTGTAGCAAATTTGTAGCCGTTATTTTGGTAATACTCGATGATGCCAGGCAAGGCATCAACTGTCTGTCGGCGGTCTCCGCCCCCGTCATGCAACAATATTATTCCGCTGCTGTCCCTAGAGGCATTACTAATGATCTGCTCAGTACCCGGTTGTTTCCAATCTTGTGAGTCAAGAGTCTCTCCGACGGTGATGTATCCCCAGTCACCTGCTTGCTCGGCTACATGTATAGATTCATTCCGCAATTGGTCTGATCCCTGATATGGTAAACGTAGTAGTCTACTGCCATGGTGCGTTTGAGAAGAAATAACAATTCTGGTCAGATTTAGTTCGAGCTTTCTACGCCATTCGGGTATTTTCGCCAAGTCTGGATGTGTATAGGTATGGTTGCCTATCTCGTGTCCTTCCTGGTTAATCCGACCCAGCAAAGGATGGTTAACGGCCTGATTACCTATAACAAAGAAAGTAGCTTTTACACCCTTATCTTTCAGAATATCCAATATTTGAGGTGTGTAACTTGATGGACCATCATCGAATGTCAGAATGACTGTTTGGGGAGGCAGATCAGGCTGTGCAATCTTATTTGTTGCATTTTTAATGAATATAACCTGTGCGGTCGCCATGACCGGTGTAAACAAAACCGTCAAAGTCAAAAGTATTATTAACAGTCTTGCTTTGGACATGAGCCAATTGTATCAATTAAACTACTTGCTACGTTTTCGTTAATTCTTTTTCTGTTTAATAATAGCGGCTTGTGTATTCTTTTCGCTCATGCTTTGGCATTCAATATGCCCTGTCTATAATGATTCCAATGAGTGAGAGACACAGGCCTAACATTGGGGTTTTAGCCTCTGGGAATGGCTCAACTTTTGAAGCAGTTTATGATGCTATATTCGAAAATAATCTACCGGAAGCAAGTATTGCCTTCGTAATTTGCAACAATGGTCCTAATAATCCAAACGCCGGGGTATGGCAACGAGCACATAGGTTGGGTATTGATATTTACCATGTTTCAAACTTAACCCAAGAGAAATGCACAGTGCCCACTGTTGATGGGGTTCAAACAAGGGGTACAATTAGTTATGAAGCCAGTGAACGAATGTTGGAGTTAGCAAATGAACATGATGTAAGAATGTATGCTGCTCTTGGATTTATGAAAAAAATCATTGGGCCAGTGTTAGAACACGTTCCTATTGGTAACTCGCATCCAGGGCCTTTGCCCGCCACTGCCGGAGAACACAGTGAGGGCGTTCAGGAAGCAGCTATCAGACAAAATCTAGAATACTCTGGGCCTACTTTTCACTGGATGGATAAACGTGTGGATGACAATGGTCTGCCGATGTATGACTCTGGACCTCAAATAGGACACCGGCCAGTCGAAATTACTGACGATATGCGGGGCGAATGGGAAGAATGCAGCACAGTGGAAGGTCTCAAGCGTGAAGTCATGCGAGTTGAGAAATTATGGGTTCCGTTTTGGATCCAGGAAGCATTGGGACAAATATAAATGGCGATTCATGAGATAATTGTCATCCCCCAGGACCCTAGCGACGATCCACTTGGCCGAGAGGTCAAAAATGAAGCTGCGCGCAGCTTAGACATAGAATTTGAAAAGGTTGAGACAGCTAAGATTTATCGAGTTGAAGGGGTTTCCGATGAAGAAGCTTATAAGCTATCGACTGACTTATTTGCAGATCCAATTACCGAAAGAGCGGTTATTAATGCCCGTCTTGGCGGAACAGAAGTTGCCTATAAGCCAGGTGTAATGAATCCGGAGGCAGGATCAATTATAAAAGCCTCTCAAGACCTTGGGATTCACCCAGAAGCAGCTGACTCATCAAGGAAATACTTCTTTTATGGTGATCCGTCGGGCGGAGCCGATTCCGTCGTTGGACGTCTTCTTGTTAACAAAACAGTAGAGGAGATTGTATTAAACAGCCCACAGACCTTAACTTTTGAAGGTTCAGTTGGGCCAATCAATACTGTGCCGATACGTGAATTGCCAGACGACGAACTGATGGTACTTTCAGAGGACAAGCTTTTCCTTGATGCAGAAGAAATGAAGGTTATAAAACAACACTTTAAAAAACTTGATCGCGACCCGACTGATGCAGAACTCGAAATTATTGCCGCCCGCTGGAGTGAGCATTGTGGACACAAAACATTTAATGCAAAAGTCATAGTCGATGGCATAGAAAAAGAACCATTGTTTGACCGAATTAAGAATAAAGCCAAGCGGCATTTTAAAGGCTTAGTTGTCTCAGCTTTCGGAGACAATTCAGGTGTTATGCGCTTTTACGATGGCGAAGCAATTTGCGGTAAAGTAGAGACACATAATAGTCCGTCAGCAATTGAACCTTACGGTGGCGCTATGACTGGCAGTGGTGGTGTTTTCCGCGACATTATGGGTACTGGCCAGGGAGCGAAAACTATTATATCAACAGATATGTTCTGCTTTGCTCCGCCGGATCTTGATGAATCAAAGTTGCCGACTGGTACGTTACATCCTGATTATCTGCAGCGCCGGGTAGTGCAAGGCGTGCGAGATTACGGCAATCGTATGGGGATTCCTACTGCAAACGGATCGGTACATTATCACGAAGATTTTCGTGCCAAGCCCACTGTGATTGTAGGAGCTTATGGAATCATTCCAGAAGCAATGTCTGAAAAGGGCGAACCACGAGTTGGAGACTTGGTAGTTGTTGTAGGCGGACGCACTGGGCGAGATGGTATACATGGCGCTACGTTTTCATCAGGTGAAATGACCGACCGTACAGCTAGCATAAATTCCAGTGCTGTCCAAATTGGAAATGCCGTAGAAGAAAAACGTATGTCAGATGCCCTGCTCGAAGCACGTGACATGGGGCTCATCCGCGCCATAACTGATTGTGGGGCAGCGGGGTTTTCATCTGCGATCGGTGAAATGGGTGAAAATATTGGGGTTACGGTAGATATTAGCAAAGCCCCGCTCAAGTATCCTGGCCTGGCACCGTGGGAAATTTGGTTGAGTGAATCTCAGGAGCGTATGGTTGCGGCCATTTCACCAGAAAATTGCGAAGAGTTTTTGAATATCTGCGACAAATATAATGTTGAAGCAACCGTACTTGGTGAATTTGACGGCAGTAATACTCTTACCGTTAATTACAGTGAACAAAATGTAGCCGATCTTGATTATGATTTCTTAGAAAATGGTTTGCCGCAGCGCGTCATGTACGCGAAGTGGGAAAAATCGGAAATACCAGAAGTTCGACCAGAAGCTCCGCGGGATGACCAAGAGTGGGTTAATCGGCTCAAGGCAGTTTTGTCGCATGGCAATGTTTGTTCCAAAGAGCCGATTGTTCGTCAGTACGATCATGGGGTCCAGGGTGGAAATGTGGTTGCGCCATTTGGTGGTTTTGACCAGAGTGGACCAAATGATGCACTGGTAATTAGGCCTTTATTGGGTAGGCCGTACGGCATAGTGCAATCGCATGGCATGAATCCTATACTTAATCGGATTGATCCTTACGAAGGAACAGTCTGGGCAATTGCTGAAGCTGCAGCCAATTACGTGGCAGTTGGCGGTGACATTAATGAAGCAACTGCTGTAGGCAATTATATTTGGCCATTCCCTGACGAAGAGGCTATGGGCTCTCTTGACCTTTCCGTTGATGCAGCCGTAGACATGATGGATGTTCTAGGCGTTCCAGTGATTTCCGGCAAAGACAGTTTATCTTCTACGTATCGCGGCAAAGATGGTGAAGTTATAAAAATTCCACCTGTTTATTGTGCCTCAATATTTGGCCGAATTTCAGATGTCGAGAAAACTATGACTACTGAAATTAAAAAACCAGGTGAAACGTGGCTCTACTTGGTGGGTAAACCAAGCAAGAATATGGGGGGCAGTACTTATTATGATGTTACGGGCGGTCAAAGTGGTGAAGTGCCGGAAATCAATACTCGGATTCTACCCAAAGTACTAGATAGTATTCATGAAGCGATAAAAAAAGGTAACATCTTAGCCTGTCATGACGTTAGTGAGGGCGGAATTGCTGCCGCGGTTGCCGAAATGTGTTTTGGCACCGGAACCGGCGCAATGATAAATATTCCCGAAAATGAAGATCCGGAAACCTTTCTATTTAATGAAACTGCTGGCTGTTTCGTAGTTGAAGTAGATACGCCAACCGATGCGAGTATAGCCTTCGATGGCGTTCCATATAAAAGAATTGGCGGTACAAGCAGCGGTATAACTTTTCAGATTCGAAAAGGCAGTTGGACTGTACTTTGTCAGACCGAGATAGAAGAGCTTAAAAATGCTTGGCAGGAGCCGATGAAGGAAATTTTTCATGCTTAGTCCTGAAATTTGTGTACTTAAAACCGATGGCACTAACTGTGACTATGAAATGAAGCATGCCTTTGAAGATGCCAGCGCTCAGGCAGAAATTGTGCATATTAACCAATTGCGCAGCGGTGATCGTCACTTCAGTCAGTATCAAGGGCTCGCAATCCCAGGCGGCTTTTCTTATGGTGATGACATTGCCTCCGGCAAAGTCTTAGCCAACGAGTTAACTTCATTTTTAACTGATCAGCTTAAGGAATTTACTGACCAAGGAAAGCCTATTCTTGGAGTTTGCAATGGTTTTCAGGTGCTGGTGCGAACTGGATTATTGCCAAATAATAAACTAGGCGAGCAGACTGTAACACTTGCACAAAATGAATCGGGAAGATTCGAGTGCAGATGGGTTGATTTGTCAGTAGGAAGATCGGCTTGTAAATTTATTAAGCCAAGTAATTTCGACGCATTTCTGCCACACACTGCCGTACCTATGCAGATAGCCCACGGCGAAGGACGTTTCTTTGCGAAAGGAACTGTATTGCGAGAACTAAGAAATAGCGACCAAGTGGTATTTAAATATGCATCTGGTGACAATCCGAATGGGTCTATTGATAGTGTAGCTGGTATATGTGACCAGACAGGCACAATATTGGGCATGATGCCGCATCCTGAACGCTCTATCGATGCTTTTCATCCTCATCGTGCCAAAACCGAATCTGCCAGAAATGCTGCACGAATAATCTTTGCCAACATCACTGATTACGCTAAAGCTGCTTAACACAAATGGATTTTATTGATCCTGTGAGGGGCGGTGGAAGAAGAAGCTGATCCAGGCTTCAAAATTACGTTGATAGGTTGGTTTTGGCGGTTTTTGCTGAGCAGATGCCTTGCTGTCTTTCGGTAAATCAACAGTATGAGCAAGTGCTACTTCTTTTGGCACTAGTATTAGCTTTTCGCCTGGTGCTCCTTTATCAAACTGTCGACGGGCCTGAAGTTCCAGGTATTGATCGGTGTTATAGTACTCATTACTCAATTTCAAATTGTTATTCTCAAGTTCGCGAACTTTGTTTTGCTGCTCAAGGCGAGCGACTTGTTGCTGCAGCTGGTAATTAGCCTCTATAATTTGCAAGCCACTCCAACTTACAAGTAGTGTAATTACACCAAAAACCATTAAACCAACGACACGTACGTCTTTCAGTTCTTTGGCAAATGGGTGTTTTGGCAGATTTTTGATTTTTTCGAACATTGCTAGCTAATTATACACTGAAACTGCTATACTCACATCTGTTGCGGGGCGGTAGCTCAGTGGTTAGAGCAGTCGGCTCATAACCGATTGGTCGCAGGTTCAAATCCTGCCCGCCCCACCATTTTATTTTGCATGCTCAATAAGAGGAATACCTTGGGCACAGTAGCCTTCTGGGTCCGAAACACAATCTTCTGGTGAGAACATTGGTAGTTGATCTACTATTACCGCATCATAAGGTATGCGCAATGCTTCGAGCCGGGGTAAAGTGGAATTACGCTGCCAAAAGTTAACTGATTCTATGCGCCCTACTCCAGCTTGCCGAAGATCTGGTACGACCGTAGAGCTAGTACCTCCCGTAGTACCAACATCTTCAATTGTTAGCGCAAAATGAACATCATGGTTTTTGATTGTCTCACGGGCTTCTTCGTCAAGCCTTACTGTTTTGGCGTCCACTTTCTCAGTAGTAAGACCCAGGACTTGCCCACCCAATAAATGTGCTACGCTTTTTGAAAGTCGATTAGCTCCGTTTGCTATACCTATCAGTGCATCTGGCAGTCTGGGTTCATATTTAGCAAGTACGGATCGTGCATATATACTGACCCAATCAATATAAAAATCGGTACCTTCAACTATTTTGTCAAAATCCAATTTGCGCCCATGATTGCCACTTACAAATTCGTGATGTACAACGCCTTCTCGATCCATAACACCCACGGGATCAATTAGCACGCGCTGCTCGAAACGATTAATATCAGCTTGTAGTCGAGACATATACTAGACTCCAAAACCTTCTCTGACTTCTTCGGCAATAGCTTGCGCAGCTTCTGCTTTGGTCATGCCATAGTCAGCAGCCTTGTTAATTCCTCGCCCAACGACAATTAAGTCTGCACCCGCTTGTATTGCTGCAGCTGGGGTGCCAGTCCTCTTTTGATCCTGAGCTTTTTTAGCAAACTTAGGCGTTATTCCTGGTACAACCGTTAACAAGTTATCGAAGTTGCTGTTTGCTCGTATAGCTTCAAGCTCTTCTGTTGAGCATACAATGCCATCCAGCTTTGCTTCTAGCGCTAAATGGGCAAATTCAACTACTTTAGTCCTAGCATCTTCACCATAAATAGATTCACATTCGTCTTTCAACGAAGTCAGCACCGTGATACCAAGTATTCCGCCAATGCGATCAATTGATGATCGTTTAAATACATCCGTGATAAGTTCGCGACCTTTGTCGCGTCCCTTAACAGCTGCCTTCAACATATTTAGACCCCCGCTGGCATGCACAGTAATAAGCGAAGCGCCTGATTGTGTGACTTCACGGACATGTGCTTCTACGGTTTCAGGAATATCATGATATTTACCATCGAGCATGGTATAGAGACCGTTCTCAGCAAGAGTTGCTACTGCATAATCGCTTCCCAGTCTCTGGTGGAGAGAATTTGTTTTACCCATACCAATATGCGAGCCTATTTCACCTATCTGATCAATAGCTTCTACCCAAGGCATGTTGTCCAGAGCGGAAATAACTCTATCTCCTGGCTCTACCAGTTGGCTTCTATAAACATTTTCCGACACGGTACCCTCACTTCTCCCACCGCGTTAGTTTTATTTAGTATACCACCTAAAGAAACAGCATTATGCCAGCCATGGCGAACATCAGCCAATCTTCTATAAGACTGACTGTTGACAGGGGTAGTTTGATAACTTTTCCAAGGCAGGCACAGTGAAATTTGCGGCCAGAATGTTTATTGTCCTGCAATGTTCGCCAAACACTATATCCAGCAGAACCCGTGATAATCATGGTTACGATATTTAAGGTCGCCGAATCATAAACAAACATGTAGGCAAATCCGAGAGTCGCTTCGACAAAGGGAAAAATGTAAGCCCACGGACGAAACCGTTGTGCTATTTTGTCGTAAGTTCGATATGTAATTACAAAATCTTCGATATTTAAAAGCTTAAAACTAGCAAAAACAATAAAAAAGGCTGCCATAAAGTCATCTAGCAACTGGCGTATTGACCATCCTCTTATAAACGTAAAGCCAATACTGAATATCGTTATACCGACAATGATCTGAATAAATTTACCGTAATCATTATCGACGGGGTCATGAGAAACAACCGGGCCAATTCTGTTTGCGCTGTCTCTGTTATCAATCGTAATGTGAATCTCAGGTTCGTGATCCATGCGCTCTAATTATACTGCAAGAAATTCTTTTAATTCGTTGGCCGTACTAGCACTCATAAGTTGTTCACGAAGTTCTTTGGCGCCATCAAAGCCGTTAATGTAGATCTTGCAGAACTTATTTAGCGTGTGGACTTTACGTTCACCCTTTTCGTAAGTTTTAGCGAAGAGCTCAACGTGCTTTTGATAAAGCTTAAGCTTTTGTTCTTTTGAAAAGTTCTTCCAAGGGCTTTTCTCAGCAAATAAAAATGGATCATGGAATATACCTCGCCCGATCATGATGCCATCGACTTTATATTTCTTCACTAAGGCTTCTCCTTCTTTTCTACTCTTCACATCGCCGTTACCAATTATTAGAGTCTTCGGAGAAATTTCATCCCTGAGCCTGACAATTTCTGTGGCTAGCTCCCAATGCGCGTCTACTTTCGACATTTCTTTAACTGAACGAAAATGGACACTCAGCATTGCTGGTTTGTGCTCCAGAAGGAACCTTATCCATGATTCATCATAATTGGCGTAGCCCGTTCTTGTCTTGATACTAACAGGCAATTTATCAGTATCGCGTTTTGTAGCCTCTATAATTTCGTGTGCTAGATCCCGATTTTGCATTAATGCAGCACAGGCTCCGGACTTAATCACATTTTTGACCGGGCAGCCCATATTCAGATCAATACCGATAAACCCGCGTTTTTTGAGTTCTTTAGCAGTCTTATAAAAATTTTCAGGTTTAACGCCCCACAGCTGAGCGACTAGTCTTTTCTCAGATGGACAAATCATCAGTTTCTGTTCAACTGCATGTTTGCCCGCTGACTGAAAACCATCAACATTAGCAAACTCAGTTAAAAACAGATCAGGAGTTGCACAATCGGCAATAATCTGGCGGAAAACTGTGTCCGTCACGTCATCCATCGGCGCCAATACAAAGAAAGGTTTAGGTAAATCATCATACAAGCTCATTAGCTATCTATTCTAACGTAGACTTATGCCTAATTTTTTTAGTATACGATCTGCGACTGGTAAGGCAGCTCCGTGTAGCCGCGCTTCTCTCAAACGTGCTGTCCAAAATTGTTTCCTGCGATTTTGGTCAGTTAATGCTTCGCTGATTAGAGTTCTTACTGATCCAATTGTTGTTGTCTCGGTGAGCCAAGCTATACGAGTCGCCACTTGTGGATCAATTTCTTCAGCAGTGTATTGATCTTCGATAGTCTTATTACGATCCTCTTCCTCTGTTTTTTGACGATTGGATCTGGTCCGCAGTGGATCATAACTAATTCCAGGAACATGTCCGTTTTGTCTGATCTGGTTTAAATCAAAGTAGCGTACAAATGGTGCAAATCCAGTATGATTTGAACCCAATTCTTCTACTAGTGTAACGTTAGGATTAGGACACGCTCTCATTGCTCGCCACAGTTCGCTCAAAGGATCTATTTGTGCAACAGAATTTGTTAAGTAATCTCCATATTCAAGTGTCAAACTAGCCAGTGCCCGTCTTCCGGCATTAAGACCTTCTCGGGTTTTTCTACCCACACGTTTTTCTTCGTGCCAGCGTATTTCCTCTAGTTGTCTAGCAATTTTGCCGGGATGATCAAGATAGTCTAGATGCGCCAATGCATGGTTCTTTTCTTCGTGTGTAGTTGGCAAAAACCCAGCGCGTTGATCACGCGCCAAAGCACGTAATTTGCCCATAAGATCAAGCTCTTGATTAGGTAAAAACTCTTGACCAAGCTCAAACTCACCTTGACCAGGAGTATTAGTCACTTTTCCAGCCATAATTAAAGAATATTATATAACTTTTAAGAAGATTTGTCTCGAAGTGACTCGAGAATAGTCCGTGCTGGAGCAAGTTTACGTTTTATATAGGCCTGTTGTTCTTCAACTTCTTCAGGGCTCATGCCTTCTTGTGCTTGTTGAGGAGTAACAGGTTGGTCATAAGAGTTAACCCGACCACGGTTGCGGCCAGGCATTTCATACAAATGAGGCTTAGGAACGTCTGTAACTGGTGTAGATTCTGTAGGTACATCTGCTAACAGCTTTGGCATATCTTCTATTGGTGTAAGACCTAGGTCAATTAAACCTTCATAGTCAAGTACGCCATCAGGATTATGTTCCCTCAAATTATGGGCTTCTACTTGCATTAGTTCACGACGATTTGTCATAACGCTATTATACCACGCTTATGCTAATTTATCAACATTAATGGTCTCCCCGCTCGCCCCTTAAAATTTAAACTGTTGTCTGTGAAAGATGGAGTAGCCATCCGGCTATTTTATGTTGAATGCCTACATTGCTTGGAATTAATACGTCGCTGCTATTATCCCTAACAAACCGTCTGGCCTCATGACTATTGGTTAACATAGCCCGAGGTACATTTAACTCATTTGAACGCACGATAAGTCCGCTTGCTGGAAATTCTTGTTCGGCAATTAGTATTTCTGCTTTATTAGGCAGTCTAGTAATCAAGGCGTTTATCCGCTCATCAAACTCTTCTGCAGCAAGATCAGCCTCAGTAAAAGGCATGGGCCGCCATCCAACATTTTTAGCGGTCTCCGTTGTGATATTCAGATAATACTGGCCAGGGATGTCATCAAAGATTAACAGCCGTGGTTCTCTTTGTCCCATTCTAAAAACAGCGTATTACATCGTTAGTGTCGGAGCAAGCACTAGCAAAAAGGATTTATTCCCATCTAAAGCTTTTGAAGGCTATGGCATAGACAATTACTAACCAAATGGTCATCAGGGCTAGCTGTGGACCAAGCTGTGTTAGGTGCTTGCCTTCTGTTGCGATTAAACGGATACCGTCAATAACGGGAGTTAACGGTAAGAAATCTGATACTCTTTGCAACCACTGGGGCATCAAAAACCGTGGGAAGAAAGTACCAGAGAGAAACAACATGGGAAAGACAACGATATTTGCCAGTGGTGCTGCTTGATTCTGATCCTTGGCCCATCCGCCGATGGCCATACCAATACCAAAAATCATCACAATTCCATAAACAATAAATATCGCCAGCTCAATAAAACTACCCGTTACCTTAAGATGAAATACGGTCATAGCAACAAGTACCATGAGCGCTATGGAGATCAGCCCAATTACGGATTGAGATATGACATTGGCCACAAAGAATTGCCAGACTCGTAAAGGTGTGGTGTGGAGTCGCCGTAAAACACCCTGTTTTTTAAGTTCCGGAAAAACATTTACCGGCCCGAAGATACCAAGCCCAATGATAGAAAATCCAACCAAACCTGCAAAGACATAGTCAAACTGGCTCTGTGCCCGTTCGTTTAGCTGCTCAGCCTTGACCGTAAATGGTGTTTCAGTAGTGACAAACTGGTCGTTGATAGTTCTAAATTGATCCTGTAAAACCGACGCCAAGGTCTGGCTGGCCTGATAATTATTCTGGGTGTAGTAAATAAGTGCTTTGCCCGATGGATACGTTACCCCCTCTTGTTGCTGGCCAAATTCCGAAGGCAAAACAATAGCTGCATCGAGCTGGCCACGTTTCATCTTTTCTTTGGCCTGATCAAGAGTACTAACCTGTTGATCAATCTTGAGCGACTTTTGTTGTTTAGCCTGTTCGACAAATTGTTTAGCAAAATCGTTTTTTGATTGATTGATTAATGCCACCTTGAATGAGACTCCGCTACTTTTACTAAAAATACCGCCGAAGACAAATAAGAAGATCAGTGGAAACAGAAAAATGAAGAAAATTGCTGTCTTGTCACGAAAAGCCCGTCGAATAGCAATTTTTGCAAAAACTATAACTGGCAAGTACATTTTTTTACGTGCACTCATCAGTCCCGTATCTCCTTGCCCGTCAAATCAATAAAAACGTCTTCTAGGTTAGCCTGCTGAACCCGCTGCTGTTTCTTAAAGCCTTTTTCAAGTAATTTATTGATCAAATTTTCGGGAGTATCAAGCGTAATAATTTTGCCATTGTCCATAATTGCTACCCGGTCGCAAAGTAGCTGCGCTTCTTCCATGTAGTGAGTAGTCAAAAGTACTGTGACGCCGCCTTTTTGAACATCACGAATCAGATCCCAAAGATTGCGCCTTGCCTGTGGATCAAGGCCGGTTGTCGGCTCATCCATAAAAAATATCTTCGGCTTGTGTACCAAAGAGGCCACAATGCTGAAGCGCTGTTTTTGACCGCCGGACAGATTCTCTACGTATGAGCTAGCCTTTTTGCTTAATCCAACCTCTTCTAATAGTCTTCTTGAGCTTACCCGGCTGCCATAAGTGGAGGCTAATTGTTCAATGTGTTCAGTTAGTTTGACTTTGTCCATGAATGCAGGCGTTTGCGGTTGCACGCCTATAATATATTTGACCTCTTGGGGATGCTGGGATACATCCATCCCGTCAACCATTACAGTGCCGCTATCAATTTCTCTTATAGTTTCAATCATCTCAAGAGTTGTGGTCTTGCCTGCTCCGTTAGGACCAAGAATTCCAAAGATCTCGCCACGCTTGACATCAAAACTTATACCGTCAACTGCGGTCTTTTTGTCATATTTCTTGGTGAGGTTGCGCACCTCCACAATGCTATCAGTCATATAAATCTACTATATCACGCAGCAGCCAACGTATTATGTGTCCTTTAAACCACAAACTGCTCTCAGAGGAAGCATGACCCGACTTAAAAGTTCTTGATTAACTTCTGCTCCTCGATCTTCAGCTATCCTTTCTAGCATAGCTATACTATCAGTTGGATCATGGTCCTGAACTGTCGGACCATTACATTTCGAGTTGATTTCAATCAGTTCTTCCTGTGCTTCCAGTAAACGCTCTTCTTCTATTTGTGAATCTATTTCTGATATGGAAGCACCTTCTGCATCGATTTTTGCACACGCTTCCAGAACTGAGACTGCTAAAGAACCGGCAAGACCACTCAGGTTGTCGCAGCCCCTGCATCCTGGTTTTACAGAATCTAAAAGAAACTCCAGATATACATCACACCTAGGATGAGTTGAAAGCATAAACTCACGGTCTTGATCCATTGTTCCTTAATCATAGGTAAAACAAGATACCCGAGCAAGCATGAGCAAAATAAAAGACCGCCCCGAGAGGCGGTCCTCTTTTACGATCTGATCTATGTTATTTACGCTTAACGGTCAAGAAACCGTTGCGTGGGTTCTCGTTGACTTCCATACCTGCTGGTAGGCTGTCGATACCCTCTGGGCGTTGATCTTTGCTGAAGTAGTAAATAGTTTGCTTCTTACCACCTCGGAGTGTAACGTCCTTTGAATTCAAGTAGTAAGTGACTCCCTTAGAGTTTGTGTGCTTGTAAGCCATAGTTACAATTTCTCCCTCTTCTCTTGTAAGTTAGTAATGGTACTCCTAACATACTCTGGTAGGAATTAGGTTGTCAACCCTTTAGGTCAACTTTTTGCTCACTCTATTTATAGATAAGACAGAGGTTTTAGAGAAAAAGGCGATGCTAACCTCACAACAACGTTCTTACCAAGATCACTCTGGTAGCTCTTAAGCTTAAGATAGCCCAAGACTTGCAGAACAACATGCTTATGCAGTAAACTAAGCTTCGTAACTAAATTTATAACTAAAAGGTGGATTAACACGCATATGGAATGGACAAATCGTGGCGATGGTGCCCCGCAATCAACAAATCAAGCAGCTGGTCCGGTGAATCCGGCTTCACAGAAGCGTAACCGTGGTAAGTTTGGTTTCATAAAGGGACTTCGTATTGTTACTGTAGTGCTGCTTTTTTCGGCAGCAATTATAATCGTTGGACTTTTATTGCTCATCGTACGCTACGGAGACAATACTTATAGTGAGGCTAAATACGTCAATGACAAGCAGCTTCAAGCGGTGTTCTTAAACGGTGGTCAAGTTTACTTTGGCCATATAGATACGCTGAATACCAAATATATGCGACTTTCAGACATCTATTACCTTCGAGTTAATCAACAAGTGCAACCAGATCAAAAATCAGGACAAGCTCAGAATGATATTTCTTTGGTGAAACTTGGTTGTGAACTCCACGGTCCTCAAGATCAAATGGTAATTTATCGTGAGCAGATTATCTTCTGGGAGAATCTAAAGAGCGATGGACAAGTTGCTAAGGCTGTAGACACCTACAAACAGCAGAATCCAAATGGTCAGAATTGTGCTGCACCTGCTCAGACCAATAACTCTTCCACCCCAGCTACAACACCAGCAACTAACTCAACTACCAAAAAGCCTTAACTCTAGGAAGAACGGAAAAACACCTGCTATTTTAGCGGGTGTTTTTATTTAGTTATGCTCGTGCAAGCTGTGCCGAAGCCACCGCTCTAGGACGAATCGAACGATAAATAGTAATAAAAATATTGCCGCAGCCAACAGACTCCAACCAGCTAGATCTGGTGACCAGATAGGGCTAGCAAAGTCGAACTTATATAGAGCATCAGGTATAGATGGAGTTTTTGGTTGGGGAGCAGTGTTATGACTATCAATATATTGTTGAATGCAACTCAGGCGGTTTCTGCCTGATAACCCTGTTGGTACTTGTTGCTCACAGAAGTTCTGGGCATCGTTATAAAGTTTCGTAGAATTATCAGCTGTCGTTTGAGACTTCTGAGCTTCAACAAGCCGTTCATAGCGATACTTTAGCTGTATTGGCGGATAGATGCCTGTGCCACTTCCTAGATCGGTATTCATATGACCATAGACGTACTCGCGTAAATCTTTCAATTCTGCTTCAACGTCACCGTTGTCTTTATCAACCTGTAATACCTGATCACGCAGGTGAAGAGCCGTAAGATTGTTCTGGCGAAGCGCAACAACTGCCACTACTGCACAGATGATAAAAGCCACAAAGAAGTACCACTGGCTAATTGGTCTCAGTTTGGTCCAAAGATGGTGAAGGGCTCGCTTATGCATAGTTATCTCACATTATATGCGAGTTCCGGTAAGTTAAATTGTTTATGCTTAATTACTTCTTTGAGTGTACCATATAGTCATGCATATTTACTTCTCCGGTATAGGAGGTACGGCCATTGGGCCATTGGCACTGATTGCCAAACAAGCTGGTTTTGAAGTTTCTGGTTCTGATAAACAGGATTCTCAATACATTCAGTACCTAAAGAAGCATGGCATAAACGAAATTCATTTAGGACAAACTTATGAGCAAATAGCCCAAGCGCATGATCGTAATCCGATTGACTGGTATGTTTATTCCTCTGCCATTGAGATAGAAAATCCTGATTCATCCGAACTTAAGTTCTGCCGTGATCAGGGCATCAAAATGAGCAAGCGCGATGAGCTGCTGAATCAAGTCATCGAAGATAAAAATCTTAAGCTGATTGCAATTGCCGGTACACACGGTAAGACTACTACCACCGCTATGGTGATTTGGCTCTTCAAAGAACTTGGCTTGCCAATCAGCTATTCTGTCGGAGCTAAAATCCCGTTTGGCGACATGGGCCAGTTTGAAAAGGATTCCAAGTACTTTGTTTATGAATGTGATGAATTTGATCGCAATTTCTTGTCTTTTGAGCCGTATTTAAGCGTAATCAGCGGTGTTACTTGGGATCATCATGAGATTTTCCCGACTCGCGAGGATTATCAGCAAGCTTTTCGAGAATTTATAGAGCAAAGTGAGTGGACAATTCTTTGGGATGAGGATAATTCGTATCTTGAATTGCCTGCAAATGCCCGTTATTCTGTACTTGATTCCGGCGACACTAGCATTAACGAGGTACGTTTAGCCGGACAATACAACCGATTAGACGCCTGGCTAGCTATTCAGGCGGTTTATCAGACTACTAAGACCCCCGTGCCAGAACTCATCAACCATATGAATTCCTTCCCGGGTTTGCAGCGTCGGATGGAACAGATTGTGCTAAATCTTTACAGCGACTATGCTCACACTCCCGAGAAAATCCGTGGAGCTATGAGTGTAGCGCGTGAGATGTCGGCTGCAAAAAGACAGGATTTGGTTGTTGTTTATGAGCCCCTTACTAACCGGCGTCAACACTACATGATGGACGAGTATGGTGACTGTTTTGATGGCACTAAAAAGGTTTATTGGCTACCGAGTTATCTAGCCCGTGAAAATCCCAAACAGCGAATCATCCCACCTGCAGAGCTGATTTCACATCTATCAGACCCATCGATTGCAGAGCCAGGCGAGCGTGATGAAACTTTGCGCCGTGCTATGGAAGAACACCTAAAGGGTGGAGACATGGTAGTCTGTATGGCCGGGGGTGGCGGTGGCAGTTTAGATGAATGGGTTCGGGAGAAGTTTAAAAGATAGTGAAGAAGATTTATTTTGGCTGTTCTATTGCCGGCGGTAGAGACCACGCAGACTTTTACTCCGGCATCGTTAAGCTTATCAAGGGTTCTGGCGCAGAAGTAATGAGTGAAATGTTTGCGGACAAAGAACTGAAAGCTGAAGTGGGAACAAACTTAGACCCTACGTTTGTTTGGAAGCGAGATACAAAGTGGATCAACGAAGCTGATGCACTCATTATGGAGGTAACTCAGCCAAGTTTGGGTGTTGGTTATGAAATTGGCAAAGCTGAGGAGTTTAATAAACCAGTTTTTGCATTGTTTTATGCTCCAAGTGATAGAAGGTTATCGCCTATGATTAGCGGTAATCCAAATGTTAAAGTCATAGAATACAAACAAATTAGAGAGCTCGAAAAACCAATCTTGGAGTTTATTGAGTCGCTGTAGTTGTCAAATGCCATTCCTGGCGAGGTTGATCGGGGAAATTGACTTCGTCAAAGAGTACGAATAGCTCAGGTTCAACTTCGTATAGATGGTGAGGATTTTTACCACTGATGATGTCTTCTGTTATACCCAATTTATCGTAGCGTTCACCGTAGGCGAGGAATAATTTCCTGATCTCTTCGGGATTAGTAACGTCTCGGGCGGTTCCTTGAAACTGTACGCCTCGTACTGGCTCTCCTGGTTTTTGCTCAATTACTATCGCCCCAGCAACTTTAGGATTTGCAATAAGCTCTTTTGAGTGGCGACGATCAGGCTTAGAAATCCAGAACAGATTGTGCAAATTGTCATGTGCAAAATAGACTGTCGCAATCCAGGGCACGTTATTGACAGAGGTGGCAACCTGCATTTGCCTAGCTTGATCGAGATACTTTACAACTAAATCTTGTACTTGATGCATTATTTTTCCCAGCCGTATTCAACATACATTTTACCAGCTTCACTATTCATCGGTTGTCACCGCTCCCTGATAAAGCGCCACGTTTATTACGGCTGGCTAGTTTAGCAATATTTTGAGAAGCAATGTCATCAAATGAAGCACCCAAATAATGAGCTAAAACAGCAACATACCAAAGGACATCTCCAAGTTCTTTTGCAAGCTCTTTACGATCATCTTCATTTAAATTGGCGTCTCTATCTCTCAGTATCTTTTTGATCTTTTCAGCAATTTCGCCACTTTCGCCCAATAACCCTAACACCTTATCCATGAACGCAATACTTAGTACTTCGTTGCCCTTGCCGGCACTTAAGTCAGTGGTTATGGCTTTTTTCTGATATTCATCGAAGTTCATTTTAAAATTTGGCCCTTTTCATTAACTTTAACAGCTCCTTCGCGCAAAATCTCAATAGCATCATCAACCATTCTAATCAATGTCGAAGGTAATTGACCTGATAAATCTCCCCCCTCGACATAAAAATCCACACTATTGCCAAAATATTTTTGGGCTTCCTGAATAGTATTTGCAGTAGATTCACCCGACTGGTTGGCACTAGTTGTTAGTAGTGGTCCAGTTTTTACGAGCAAGTTCCGAAGATCCTTATGATCGGGAATCCTGACAGCCAGACTCATTAAGCCTCTGTCCAAGTACGACAGTTCAGGTGTACTAGCAACAATCACACTTATGGGATTCGGCCAAAACTGTTCAACTGCACGAAGATAGCGAAGCGGTATACCTAGCTCAACTATCTGCTCGATATTAGCGGCGATCACGGTACCAGGTTTATTTTCACGAGATTTTAGCTTATACAATTTAGTGACAGCTTCCTGGTCACATGCCCGAGCAACCAGGCCATAAACCGTATCGGTTGGAATTACACCTACAGCTCCGTGATTCAACAATTCAGCCAGTTTATGATCATCTAAACTTCTGAGCACAACGCTCATGCTTATTGTCTCTCCTAGAATTACTCCATATACTGTAACCAATGCTGGAACAACTCACAATTAGTTTGGCTCTCGGGATGGAGAGAGTTGGCCAACTACTTACGGATTGGCTTAGCCTCCACGCTATAAATATTATTGTCATTTTAGTCGGAGCATGGCTTGTCAGGCGATTCGGAGCGGAGATTATTAATCGAGTTCTGAAGAAAACGATCAGAGGCGATTTGTATCCGACCGCTGCTGACCGCGAAAAACGCCTAAAGACACTTAACAGCCTAGTGAACGCCAGCACTAGAATCGCAATATATGTCATCGCCACCATATTGATTATTGGTGAGATAAATCCGCAGTACACCACCGCGCTGTTTGCCAGTGCTGGATTGATAGGGGTGGCGTTGGGATTCGGTGCTCAAAGTCTAATAAAAGATTTTATGAACGGATTTTTCATAATTTTAGAAAACCAGTACCGTGTTGGCGATGTGATTACTATCGGTGAAGTAAGTGGTACGGTGGAAGCTATTACTATTCGCACCACAATACTCCGTGATCTTGATGGTCACGTTCACCATGTGCCTAATGGAACTATTCAGGTAACGACCAACAAAACGACCGGTTTTACCAGAATCAACGAGAATATTGTTGTAGCCGGGAGTACTGACATGGACAGATTGGCTCATATAATTAACCACGTTGGAGAAGAACTCGCGGCTAAGCCCGAGTTTTCGCACAAAATTACCGAGCCGCCAGTATTTGCTCATGTTGTTCGATTTGAAGGTGATAGCGTAGTCGTCAAAATCATCGGTAAAACTGTTCCGGATGCTCATTTAGAAGTCAAAAGCGAACTATATAGACACCTACAAAAAGCTTTTATTTCTAACCATATAAAACTTGCCACCTCTAAAAAATAATTTTAATAAAGTTGTGGATTCAGCAAATTATTGTTAATGTATCGAATTGATGAGAGTTCCCGATGTAGATTATTTTCAACGACCGAATTTTGAGCGTGATGTGGTCATTAGCGACATCGATGATACGTTGCGCCGAGGGCTTATTCTTCAAGAATTATGCCCCCTGCTGAATAGCAAGTGTCAAGCCGATGTTGATTTAGGTGAATTTAACGATCATATAGAAGCTTACCTTCAGGGAGATAAGCCATCAGCGAAATTGAGCCTAGAAACCTGCATGCGCGGACTCAAAGACGTACGTGCTACAAAAGCAGCCAGTACAGCACTCGAATACATAGATGCTACGAGGGAAAATTTATTCAACTTCACAGTGCCTCTATTTCGCAAACTTGGTCGTATAGCTGATATTTATTTAGTAACTGCAGAGCCAGAGTTTGTGACTTCAGCATTCGTGTGGCAAATGGCGGCTGAAGATATTGCTATAACTGGAACCCAAAGTGTAACTTTTGGCCAAAAACGGCGTACGTTCAGCGGACAAACTTCA
>CAZLTB010000005.1:0-39213 GCA_964562505.1 uncultured Candidatus Saccharibacteria bacterium | reverse complement strand
AGCCGATATACGAATCCCGCTGGGCTAAAACAGTGTAATTGTATCAGATTATCTCTGTTATTCGAGAGGTGCCGAATCTTAGACCTAAAGTTCATTCATAACTTCGATATTGGCGCCAAGTGAGTTAAGACGTTCTGCCAAGTCTTCATAACCTCGGTTTATAGAATAGACGTTGCGTAAAATTGACGTACCATTAGCTGCTAGCATGCCGATTAATAAAATCACAGCAGGCCTAAGTGCCGGTGGGCAGACAATATCAGCTGCACTAAACCTGGTTGGCCCGTCAACATAGGCTCTATGCGGGTCGGCCAAAGTAACGTTCACATTTAGCTTTCGCATTTCGGTGTAGTACAAGGCTCGTTCCTCATAAACCCAGTCATGGATTAAAGTGCGTCCTTTAGCAACGGCTGCAATCGGCACAAAGTAGGGGAGATTATCGATATTAAGCCCTGGGAAAATATTAGGATGGATTTTTTCTTCTAGTGCCGTCAGCTCGCCATCATGTTTGTGAATAGTTACATCGGCAAGATTGGTTTGCCCATTCTCTGCTTTGTAATACTCAGAAACATCAAACTTAAGACCCATCTTTTTAAGCTTTAAAAGTTCTAGCTCCAAAAACTCGATTGGTACGCGCCTAATGGTAATTTTTGAATTGGTAGTAACGGCAGCAGCGATGAAAGTCATTGATTCTACGGGATCCTCGCTGGGGGAATAAGTAACATTCTTCTTAATACCGTGAACGCCCTCTATCTTGAGAGTGCTAGTACCGATTCCTTCAATCTTGACTCCAAGTTTCTTTAGGAAGAAGCATAGGTCCTGCACCATATAATTAGCGCTAGCCATTTTTATTGTGACTTCTCCTTCAAATCCGGCGGCAGCCATTAAAGCGTTCTCGGTAGTTGTGTCACCAGATTCATAAAGAACTACTTGGTTAGGGCGCCGCTTGTTGACGGTTACGTTATAGTGTCCGCTTTTTGCAACAATACCGACTCCGAACTCCTCAAGAGCGAATAAATGTGGTTGTACCGTTCGTGTTCCGAGTTTGCAGCCGCCAGCATAAGGAATCTTGAACTCTTTGAACATATGCATGAGCGGCCCAAGCATCATTATTACGCTACGGGTTTTGCGAGCGGAATTTTTATCCATGTGTTCGAGATCCAGTTTTTCTGGTGGTTTGATTTCGAGGTCATTACCGGGAAGCCACTTGACATGCACACCTATGCTGACAAGTACTTCGATAATGCGGTTTACTTCTTCTATCCTTGGCATACGCTTTAGGCGCGTAGTTCCTTTATTCAAAAGAGCAGCGAACAATAAACACACGGCAGCGTTTTTAGAAATCTTGGTTTCGATACTGCCACGTAGTTCATGACCACCTTCGATACGTAAGTTAACAGCACTACCACTAATACTTATGAGCGGCTTTTTAAGCACGTCACTTATGCGACCCAGCGTTTCGAGACTGAGGTTTTGTCTACCATGTTCAATACGGTTTACGGCTGATTGGCTAGTACCAAGCTTACGGGCAAAGGCAGCTTGCGTTAAGCCTCTATCTTGTCTTATCTGGTAAATAAGATTACCAATTTTCTCGTTTGTTGTTAACATTACCAGATAATTATACTCCATATGGTATATCAAGCAAGCTTTTTGTTAATATCTTGTCCGCTGCTACAATGAGGGAATGGTTTAGTTACATATTCACCACTGATTTTGCAAATGAATATGTAATTGGAGTTTCGTGATGAAAGATATAAAAGTTGAGAAGTTAATTAGAGCAGAAGAAAAACGCCAGCGTGAAGGCATGGAATTAATTCCTAGTGAGAATTATGTCAGTCGCGATGTGCTTGAGGCCATGGGCAGCGTTTTTACCAACAAATACTCAGAAGGCTTCCCTGGCAAGCGATACTATGGGGGGCAGGAAAATACCGACCAAGTTGAGCAACTGGCTATTGATCGGGCTAAAAAGCTTTTCGGATCAGACCATGCCAATGTGCAGTCACACTCCGGCGCACCGGCTAACGAAGCTGTTTATTATGCATGGGCTGAACCAGGCGACACAATTATGGGAATGGAACTTAGCCACGGCGGCCACTTAACACATGGTCGTCCAGGCACCATGCCTGCCAAGATATTCAATTTTGTTCGCTATGGCATGAAAGATATTGAGACTGGTGAAATTGACTATGACGAGATGTTGGCCGTTGCCAAGAAAACTAAACCTAAAATTATCATCGCTGGGTTTTCGTCTTATCCTCGAGAGCTTGACTACGCCAAGTTTGCCGCTATTGGCGAAGAAGTAGGAGCTGTACTTATGGCTGATATGGCTCACATAGCTGGACTTATTGCTGCCAAGCAGCTGGCCAATCCATTTGACTCTGGCTTTCATGTGATGACAACCACGACCCACAAGACTATGCGTGGTCCCCGCGGTGCGTTAATATGCTCAAACGGCACAGTTTCCAATCCTTTTAAAGCAGTAGATAAAACCGTCGAGAATCTACCCACACTTATTGATAGAACGGTTTTTCCTGGCATCCAAGGCGGGCCACATATGCACACTATCGCTGCTAAGGCGGTAGCTTTCGGAGAAGCCCTAGAACCCGAATTTAAGACTTATGCCAAGCAGGTTCTAAGAAATGCTAAACGACTAGCGGATGAACTCATGGGGCGTGGCTTTAAATTAGTAACAAATGGGACTGACAACCATATGATGGTAGCTGATGTCATGGCCTCGTTTAACATTGATGGTAGTGTTGCCGAAACACTACTAGATAAAATTGGACTGACGCTTAATAAACAGATTATCCCCGATGATCCGCTTCCACCTTATAAACCAAGCGGTGTCAGGCTAGGGACACCAGCAATTACAACACGGGGCCTAAAAGAAGAACATATGGCCCAGATTGCTAAATGGATGTATGAAGCCATAAACGGCATGAACGACGATAAAAAATTAAAGACCTTGCGCGCCGAAGTGAAAGAATTAGCCCTCAAATACCCACTGCCAAGCGACCATTAGTTCTTTCATCTTAGCTAGCTTTCAACCGATCATCTCCGGTTCTTGTTCCAAGGTAATGTTAAACTTCGCCTTAACTTCGTCAACTATTTTCTGTTTAAATTTTAGAAGATCAGCAGTGGAATGGGCATTCTCATTGACTAACACCAGCGGCTGTTTCGGCCAGGTTGCCATGCCGGTTTCGCGGTCGTGTACATCTTTGAAGCCAGCTAGCTCAACAAGCCAGGCAGCGGAAATTTTTACATTATCGTTATCTACCTGCCAATATTTAATATCCGGATAATACGCAGTCATCTGAACAAGTTGTTCTTGGGGAACGATCGGGTTGTAGAAGAAGGAACCGTTATTCGCGACTTTTGCCACGTCAGGCAATTTATGTGAGCGAATATCGATTACGGCTTCACGAATGATTTGAGGAGTAAAAGAAGTGATACCATATTTATCGAAGTAACTTTGTAAAGTTGCATAAAACGGCGGTCTTGGTTGCTGGTGAGTCAGATGTAGAGTTATAGAACTTATAAAGAATCGTCCATGATCTGTGGTCCTAAATCGACTTGTCCTATAGGCGAAATTACAGTCACTGCCGCGCAGAGTAACAAATTGCTTTGCCTGGTTATCGTAGGCTTCAACGGTGGTTAGAACGTCTTTAATTTCGCGGCCATAAGCACCCACATTCTGGATGGGTGTAGCCCCGGCTGTACCAGGTATAAGGGATAATTCTTCAATTCCGCTGTAGCCTTGATTAACCACTTTGCCTACCACGTCATCCCAGTTCTCACCGGCACCTACTGTGAGATAAGCGTTATTGAGATCTTCATTAAATATCTCAAAACCCATAATTTTGTTAACTAAGACTAGACCACCAAACCCTTGATCAGCCCAGAAAATATTACTGCCGCCGCCGATCATAATTACTGGCAACTGTCTTTGCTCGGCCCAAGCTATAGCTTCTGGTATTTCATTTCTACTTCCTATATCTGTCAAGAAAGCAGCCGGGCCGCCTAGTTTCATGGTGGAATAGGCAGATAGGGGAACATTTTCCAAGATATACATAACTAGAAGCATTATACCTGAGAGTTATTGATCTTAATTCGGCTTGCTATACACAAAATCTGGGCGTAACATATTAGTGCATGAATGAGAAACAAAACAGGGTGTTTCCGTACAAGCTTTTGGGTAGGCAGTTAAAGCTCATACGCGAAAAAATGCAGGAAAGCTTGGCTGAAGTGTCTGGCGCAGTTGAAATAGATGTTATCCAGCTAACTGAGATTGAACAGGGTATCAAGCGACCGAGTGAAGATATACTACTCCTTCTCATCAGCCACTTTGCTATAAAGGATGAAGAGGCCACAAAGTTGTGGGATCTGGCTAAATATGACCAGCAGAGCATAGTTCAGCCTGGGTTCGTCACTGACGACACGATAGCTAAACAATCTCACATGATGGCACCTTCAGAACCACGGATCATTTATACAGATATGGTGCACGTCATGGTCAATGGATATGGCGTAGTTATGAATTTTATGCAAGGAGGCGGATCTAATAATCCTCCTGTGGCAGTGGCGCGTATTGGTATGAGCAAAGAGCACGCCCAGAGCGTGCTGGAGCTTATGCAGCGCACATTGATCCAAACTCAACCCAAGACTCTACCAGCTTCAGATTCCTCATCTGATAAACAGATCAAAAACTAATACAATAGCACTTCTTCGTTAGTTCAATCGGATAGAATATTAGTTTTCGGTGCTTAGGTGCAAGTCAGAGTCCTATAAGGAGTATTGAGCATGAGCATTTTATTTTAGTTGTAGTATCATATCTCTATGAATAAAAATCAAAAAGGTTTTAGTGTTGTAGAGATATTAATTGGGGCTGTAGTTATCGGCTTAATAGGCGCTACGGGCTGGTATGTTTGGCAAAACCAACAAAAAAATAACACCAAATCAAATGCGTCAGAAACAGTGACAACTAATAAAAAAAGTATTCCTGACGAAAAAGCTAAAACAGATACGACAATTACTGGTGTCAGTATTTCTCTGACCACAGAGAGTGACATAAGTAAATTACCCGCAGTAACTCCAGCAAGCTTTAAGGCGTATATGCTTGAAAAACTAAAGAACAACAAGCCAGACGCGGACGGCTGCGCATCGACTTACAACATAAGTAAAATTAGCGTGGTTAACATAAAAGGCGGTGAGGCTCCAACAAAGGATGATCTGAGTTGTGGTAGCGGGGCTCCCATGATCTGGGTATTAGCCCCGTCTGGAAAATGGGACCAAGAATCATTAAACGGCGCAGTTTGCAAAAGTGAGGGCGGCGGCTTAGTTTATGAGGAGTTCGCATCGGAATGTTACACTGACCCAAATACCGATTCACTAGTCAAAAATCCTAATGGCTCGATTAAAGCACTGGCTCAGTCCCCGTAATGAATAGTTTTGTTTTAATCTTGTTCAAGGTGCTGCGGTAGCTCTTACTTTACGAAGAGCCACCAGTAACCGAACACATAGATTCCACTTACAAAAACTACGCCAGTAAACATCCATCGTCTATATATTTTTCTATCTAGATCTAGTAGGTATACCGCTGCGGTTGATATCAATACACCAGGAAAAATCGGACAGAGCAAAGAAAATACTACCAGACCATGTTTACTAATAGCTTTTCCGGCTTTTACTACTGCTTCGTTGCTCCTGCCTTCATCAAATACATCAACCACCTTTTTCCCAAGCCGTCTTTTGCTAACCCGTTTTTTAAACTTCTCATCAGTTATTCTATTGCCAATATATATAACTATTGCTGCTGAAAATAAAGAACCTATTGCATTACCTAGCCAAACGACTACGGGCGAATTATTGATGCCAAAACTGGGTGGGATCGAAACACCCCCGATTACCACACTTAAAAGAGCTATCTTCAGAATATCGCGAACCATCAGCATTAGTATCTCATATTCACTGATGCTAAACGTTAAGCCCAAGGACGCTATCTGTTATAATCTGGATGCTATCTATGCGCCCGTAGCTCAGCGGATTAGAGCACCTGGCTTCGGACCAGGGGGTCGGCGGTTCGAATCCGTCCGGGCGTACCAAATTTCAAGGCAAGATTATTCACTGACAATTCCACCTATTTTTTAGATACTGTGGTTGTTTTAGTGGAGGGGACATGATTGGCTTTAGAGTTTTAAGAGAAAACAGGGAAGAACGAAAACGAACAAAGGAGATTTTGAGGCTCGAGAACAGCAATTTCTGGTAGAACGAGCACTTGATTTTCCCAACAGATATAACCCGAATGCTCGGGTTATTTTCGTTTTATCGATACAATACTCTTCATGAGGCCGTTACACAGTTTTGACGATGCAAACAAGGTACTGACTGAATTTGCACCACCACCTATAACCACTGGCGCGACACTGATACTGGATCGAATGCGCACATTGCTGAAGTTCTTGGGTAATCCACAAAATAATTACAAAGTTATTCATATAGCCGGTACGTCTGGTAAGACCTCAACTGCTTATTATATGGCGGCGTTTTTACAAGCAGCAGGTCAGAAAGCTGGCTTAACTATTTCTCCTCACGTCGATGAAGTCAATGAACGTGTCCAAATAAATCTCGAGCCACTAGATGAAAAAGTATTTGTAAACAAACTTAGTGAATTCTTGGACATCATTGACCAATCTAGCATAAAACCAACCTACTTTGAGCTACTAGTAGCTATGGCTTTTTGGCATTTTGCGGAAGCTAAAGTTGATTATGCGGTAGTGGAAGTTGGCTTAGGTGGCTTGATGGACGCCACAAATGTTATTGACCGGAAAGATAAGATAGCCGTTATTACGGATATAGGACTTGATCATACGCAGGCACTTGGCAATACACTCCCCAAAATCGCCACCCAAAAAGCCGGCATCATCAACCCAGGCAATGATATTTTTAGCTATCAGCAAGGCGAAGATGTTATGGCGGTATTTCGTGACACCGCTAAAAAACAAAACGCGACTTTACATGAACTAAATGTGGAATCCGATCCACTTGCCAGAGATCTGCCTCTCTTTCAGCAGCGTAATTGGCAACTGGCAAAGAAAGTCTATGAATATATTGCACAAAAAAATAACTTGCCGTCCCTAACACCGGATCAACAACGACTTGCAAGCCGCACCAAAATTCCAGCCAGAATGGAAACTCTTAGAATTGGCGAGAAGATTTTAATTATGGATGGGGCGCACAATGCTCAAAAAATGAAAGCTTTAACAGAGAGCGTGCGGCAAATACACGAGAAGCAGGAGATATCCACGCTAATTAGCTTTGTAGACAATAAGGATTTTCACACAGCTATGACTGAAGTCGTAAGTATTTCCAGCTATTTAATAATCACAGCTTTTACTCGCTATCAGGATATGAAACGGGGCTCGGTTGATCCCGAGGCGATTGCCGCGCGGTGCCGCGAACTTGGGTTTGAAAAGTTCACGGTCATCGCTGATCCGGTTGATGCTTTTCATACTTTATTAAAGAGACCTGAACCAATTCTTCTAATTACGGGATCTTTTTATCTACTCAATCACATAAGGCCATTAATAAAAAAGGAGGCCCTAGATAGACCTCCCGAATACTAGCATCACATAGCCTTAAGTACTTTTGGACGACCTCCTTCGACTTTTTTTACCGGCGCGGCTAGCTTTCTCTCGATCATTTGCAAAATTACCAGGATTAGTGCTTGTTGCCATTGAACCCCCTTACGTTTTAATAGCAGAACGTATGATAACGGACCAGCCATAATAGGCACTACGAAATATCTAACTTTAGCTTAAGCCGTTTGTCGGGAGGGCGATTTTAACTTATAGTTTTTAGGAGAGATGATCCGGTTTATAGCAGCAATTGATGAAAAACTAGGACTTGCTGATGAGCATGGTATCCCCTGGATGGGCAAACTGCCGACTGATCTTGAGTTTTTCCGCCAGAAAACTTCAGTTGGCGACATTCTGATGGGGTATGGTACTTATATTGAGTTTAAAAAACCGTTCCACAATCACCTAAATTATGTAGCCGTGAAAGGCGATATAGAACTTCATCCGGGATTCAAGCAAGTCAGTGATGCACGAATGTTTTTGAGCAACTTTGATAATGACATTTGGGTACTTGGTGGAGCAGGACTGTTTACCAGCACACTGGATCTAGCTGACGAGCTTTATTTAACTCGTATTGAGGCAGATTTTCACTGTACTAAATTCTTTCCACCGTTTGAGAATGATTTTGTTCTGAGCCAAAAAGGCGACGACCAAATAGAAAATAGCATCACTTTCCGTTTTGAAGTCTGGAAACCAAAATCAGCTATCGCAACAGAGTAGTCTTTCTAATCATCAATCGTAAATTTGCCAGATAGTGCTCGGGATTGACGCTCGGGTGCGCCTTAAGATAAGCAAGGTGATTGTCAACAAATGAAATTCGGTTTTTTGGCCACACCTCGGCATTGGCACGATATGCCGATTCTGTAATGAATGATGAGTCGGCTTCCATTTCACGTAGTGCTACTATGATCTGCTCCTCTTCCATAGTGCTACTTTTTGGCCTGCTTTGGTTTTTTAGTTTCTTTTCTACCTTTGTCCTTGGACATAGTCTTCTTTCTAATTAGAGTTCATACAACTTTTTATTTGCCCAAGAACTCTTGAATTGCTAACTCTTATTATGCTCTCCTTAGGGTAATTTACCTAATCTGGCATGAGGGCTTGCATTAACAATTCGGTTATGTTAACTTGTATCACAATGCATAAGCATAGGATCCTACGGACATGAAGTCCAAGGGATCTTTTTTTAAAAAACAGCCCCGTCATGGGGCTGTTTTTTTATGCATTCACATCCCCGCATCGGGGCTGGTGCGGGGGTGTACAAGGCAACTAATACAAGGAGGGAGTAAATGACAAATAACTACAGGGGGGTGGAAGACACAGAAGCTTTTAGTAAGGTCGTAAATAAGCTTCGTAAGTTTTGCCTCAAAAAAGGCTTCTACGAGGTAAGTACGCAAGATCGGCTCAGCATATTGGCTGCCTGCGAAGATCCAGACACCGTGGCAACCTACAACTATGCTAGAGAGGTGTGGCCATTGCCGCAAACCGGCCAAATGTGGTTGGAATACGAGCTTTTGACCCAGCCCGATTTACCAGGAGTGTTCTGCGTCAGCACCAGCTACCGCAATGAGCAGAATCCTGTTCCGGGGAGGCATAAACTAATCTTCCCGATGTTCGAGTTCGAGCTAAAAGGCGGCATAGAAGAGCTGCAAAAATTTGAGACAGAATTACTTGAATATATGGGATTTGGTAAAAAGCCTAATTTTCACTACAAAACATACGATGCGCTAAAACGACACTATAAAACCCGTGAACTCACGCATAAGCATGAAAACAAAATGCGGACAGACTTCGGTCCAGTAGTTTTCTGCCGCGATTTTCCATCATATACATCGCCATTCTGGAATATGAAGAAGAAAAACAAGACGCACGCTCACAAGATAGACGTGATAATCGAGGGCAATGAAACCATCGGCAGTGCTGAACGCAGCTCAAACCGCGCAGAAATGAAAAATGAATTCTACACCATAAGTAGCGGAAAGTACGCCAAAAAACTGTTCGACCTGTTTGGGAAAAATAGGGTAGAGAAAGAACTAAGTGAGTTTCTAGAGCTTGAATTCTTCCCACGCTCTGGTGGCGGGATTGGGTTAACTAGGTTAATTGACGCGATGAAAGGAGGAACTATGAATATCAATAACAACAATAACTAGCAATAGTTAGCAAAAAACTCCCGGCTGGGAGTTTTTTGTTTGGCCCTCCATTCACAACTTAAATCTGAAAGAGTTGCTAGTTAGGAGTATTATTATAACGGCAGGGGAGTACCGTTATGGCACGTAAGGTGAGACCTAGTTCTGAAGGAAAATCCGAGGGAAATACTAAACTTTCCGTATTGCTTGCCATGGCAATGTTCGTGCTCGTGGTGGATACATCACTAATGAATGTTTCTCTTTCTGCAGTAGTGAAAGACTTAGGTACTACGGTCAGCGATTTGCAGGCCGCAATCGCGCTCGAAGCACTGGTCTCAGCAGCATTTATTCTAATTAGCAGTAAAATCGGGGACATATTCGGTAGAAAACGAGCTTATGTTCTTGGACTTCTAGGCTATGCAGTTGGAGCCATCGCTATGACACTGACGCATAGCATAACAACTGTCTTTATTTTCTGGGCGATTATCGGCGGTCTTGGTGCATCACTTCTTCTTCCTGCCATGCAGTCGCTTATACATGGTAATTTTTCAGGAGCGGCCCAGAGAAAAACCTATGCCCTTGTCGGTGCTGCGGCAGCTATTGCAGCGGCTGTAGGTCCACTATTAGGAGGCTTCTTGACTACCTTTATATCCTGGCGTGTCGGGTTCTTATTGGAGGCAGTAGTTATTGCGATCATTCTTTTCAATATAAAGCTTGTGAAAGATGTTGTTTACGACGGACCGCGGAATATTGATTTTGTTGGAGCACTATTTTCAGTATTGGGCATGGGGGGTCTAGTGCTGGGAATATTAATGTGGCAAGAAGGGGCAGAGTCAGTCGGTGCTGTTATTGCCTTTGGAGTTGTCGGACTTTCACTACTTGCCTATTGGCTAGTCAAGCGCAAAAGAGAGGGCAAAGTATTCTTAATTGATCCGGACCTGTTTCGTCTACCAAATTTTCGACTGGGCATATCCCAGGTGATGCTGCAAAACATTACTCTTGGGGGAGCAATGATTGCGCTCCCGATATTTTTACAGATGACTCTTGAATACAATGCTATGACAACAGGCCTTACGCTCGCACCGCTTTCGCTTACGATGTTTGCAATTGCTGTTCTTGCCGGTAAACGTGCGGGCAAGAGACGGCCCAGCGCAATTATTCGTATGGGATTTATACTGAGCACAGCAGGACTGGCACTCATAATTCCAATTATTCCACGCACTGATTCTGGCTGGGCTTTGGCCATACCGTTGATCATTACGGGTGCGGGCCTAGGCTTACTCGTCTCTCAACTAAACAACTATACGCTGTCTCCGATTGACGAAAAACGGATCAGTGAAGCCGCAGGCGTTAACTCTGCCTCAGGATCCTTTGGCTTATCTTTCGGTCTGGCTATGGCGGGAGGCATCATGCTTGCCATGCTTGCTTTCTCTTTCAACAACTTAACGTCTGACAGCAAGATAATACCTGCCGCTGACAAGCAACATATATCATCAGTGCTTGAGGACAATGCACAAGTATTAAGCAATACTCAGATAAATGAACTGCTTACCAATCAGCCACAAGATGTGCGGGCGGAGATAGTGTATATCAACTCAGAAGCCAGAGACAGATCTCTCCAAGTTGCACTTTTAGTACCCATTCTCGCGGGGGTCGTCGGTATTTTTAACTCATTCAAGATGATGAAACTACCAGACATCAAACCATCTGCTGCGGCAGAAGCGGCAGCTCTGGGTTAGTAAATATTAAATATAATCTGAGACTATATTGGAGGGCCAGCGGGGACAGCGCTCTGGCAGTCGCTCAGGGCTAACCCGCGACCGGGCTTCAAATCTATGCTTACAATGAAAACACCCAGACATAAAGCCTGGGCATTTTCATTGGAGGGCCAGCGGGGACTTGAACCCCGGACACCCTGCTTAAGAGGCAGGTGCTCTAACCAGCTGAGCTACTGGCCCGCAACTCGCCAACTTTAGCAAATTACCTCTGTTTTTACAAGCTTTTGGGGTACAATAGCCAGGTATGAAAATACTGAATGGCAGAGAACTCGCTGGATTTATAAAAGAACGACAGGCACGCGAAGCGCGTAACCTAATCCAAGCCCATAGCATTAAACCCAAGCTAGCAATTGTTCAGTGCAAAGACGATCCAGTAATTAATACATATGTGAAGTTAAAAAAAGCCTATGGCGCCGACCTTGGGATTGACGTCGATATCCACTTTATTCTTCAAGAAGAAATTGCGAATCTTTTGCAAAAACTAAATAGTGATGAATCAGTCCATGGAATTATTGTGCAATTGCCGCTGACTGAACCAGTTCAGACTGATGAGATTGTAAATTTGGTGGCTCCAGAAAAAGACGTGGATGCACTTGGCCAGAATGCCGAATTTGAGCCAGCAACTCCCATGGCAATCATGTGGTTGTTAAGCGGCTACAATGTTGACTTAGTAGGCAAGCATATCTTGTTGATTGGCCGAGGTAAATTGGTCGGAGCACCACTGGAAAAGATGATGAAAAGCTCAGGACTTAATGTTGAAGTCATTGACCGCGGGGCTGAGGACTTAGGCGAGCACACAAAAGATGCCGACATAATTATTACAGCTACCGGTAGTCCGGCGATTCTGTACTCGGAAATGATCAAACAAGACGCCGTTGTTGTTGATGCCGGTGTGGCCTCCGAATCTGGCAAAACTGTGGGTGACTTAGCACCAGAAGTCTATGAACGTGAGGATCTGACAATTACACCTGAGAAGGGCGGGGTAGGGCCACTAACAGTGTGTGCTCTTTTCGAGAACGTCATTCGCGCCGCCAAAAAGCACACCAAAGATGACTAAAATCGGTGTATTTGATTCTGGCGTGGGCGGGCTGTCTATGGCTAACGCCATCAAACAAGCTTTGCCTGAGCACCAGGTATTGCTGCGCGAGGACAGGGAACATTTGCCATATGGTACGAAATCACCCGAGGAAATCTTTGGCTTCGTGCAGCCCATTTTTCAAGACATGATTGACAATGGTTGTCAGGCGATTGTGGTTGCCTGCAATACAGTTAGTACAACTCTAATTGATAAATTAAGAGAACAGTTTAATGTGCCAATGGTTGCTGTGGAACCAATGGTAAAACCAGCCGCCAAACTTACCAGGACAAATGTGATCGCAGTTTGCGCCACGCCTACTACCTTGGCTAGCAAACGCTACTTGGAACTTAAAAGCACCTACGCAAAGGATGTAAAAATCCTTGAACCAGACTGCAGTGACTGGGCATACATGATTGAACATAATGAAGTGGATAAAAATAAAATTTCCGATCGTATAACTGAAGTCCTAAAAGAACAGGCCGATGTAATTGTTCTGGCTTGTACCCACTATCACTGGATTGAAGAAGAAATAAAAGAGTTATCGACCGGTCAGGCCAAAGTTCTTCAGCCAGAGCAAGCTATAATCGAACAACTTAAGCGAGTGCTTTTACAGCTTCACTAAACTGTTCGCCGCGATCTTTGTAATTTTTGAACAAGCCGAAACTGGCGCAACCGGTGGAAAGCAAGACCACATCTCCAGATTGGGCTGCGTTGCGGGCTGCGTTTACGATTTCCGACATTGTTTTGCCTCCGTCGATAATATTTTCATAGCCCGCCTCATGCAAATTTTGGGTGATTTTTGGTGCTGTATCACCAATAGCTATAACTGTTTTCACATTATTATTTTTTACCGTATGAGCTAATTCCTTAAATTCTGCTCCTTTGTCTGAACCTCCTAGAATTACCACTTTTGGCCCCGAGAATGCTTCGATGGCCACAATAGCTGTCTCTGGCGTGGTTCCAAAAGAGTCGTCAAAATAACGGACACCACCAAACTCCCTGACAAATTCGAGCCGATGAGGAAGGCCAGTAAATGTAATTAAAACGCTGCGCATTGCTTCGATATCCTGGCTAGCTTGCCAGACGGCAGTCACTGCAGCGCAAACATTCTGCCAATTGTGTTTGCCGAGCAAATTGATTTCACTAACATCACAAATTGTCTGACCGACTATCGTCACTTTGTTCTCAATCACATCAGCTCCTGGATGCTTCATGTACGGTATCTTGTTCCCGGGGCTTACACTGGCAATATGTTGAGAGTAATCATTCAGACCATAGTAGATAGCAATATCACCAGGTTGTTGCCAACGGAAAAGCTGCTGTTTAGCTTCAATATATTCCTCAATGCTGGAGTGCCAGTCCAAATGCTCTGGAACTACCATAAGGCAGATGGCAATGTGAGGCGATTGTTTGAGGTCAATTAGTTGGAAGTTGGCAAGTTCCAGCACTACCCAGTCCTCAGGTTGGATGCTGTTTTTGAGTAGGTCAAGTGGAGGGGTGCCGATATTACCACCTAAATGCACCTTTTTGCCTGCGGCCTCGAGCATCTTGGCTATGAGCGTGCTGCTCGTGCCTTTGCCTTTAGTGCCAGTCACTCCGATGATGTTTTTGGTTGGACAAACTTTCAGGAATTCATTAGTAACAGTAGTGACTTTTTGCAGAATATCAGGAGATTCTGGATTGGCTTTTTCGATGTCTTTTGGATGGACAATCGGGGATCGCACCAATAGGTCATATTGACCGAGGTCCTTAAGGTGGTCTGGACCTAAGGTGGTCTTAATGTCCTCAGCAACCTCAAGATCAGGATTAATGTCATGAACTGTCAGTTCGTTGCCGTCACGATTCCAATATTCGTAAGCCGATTTGCCCTGCTCGCCATAACCTAGAATTGCGATTTTCATTAAGCCTATTGTAGCAGCAAGTCTAGGCTACTTTCTGGGTTAGAAACGAGTATTAATTTTGGGTGCCTTCTCCGTGGAGAATTTGTAAGGTTGGCGGACTTGTATCCGCCACTGAGTCTGGCATGCTACCTCTGGCAAAGCTGGCTTCAACAGCCTTTAGCATTTCTGAAGGATATATACTCGTAGGCGCATTATATCCGCTATGGAATTCCCAGTTTCCTTCCAGTTTAAGACACTCTACACCCAACAAAATGCGCAACTCTGCTCCTTTGACTGGATAATCAGGAGTGATTTCAGGTGAAAATTGGTTTGCCACATGAGTGATAAATTCACCAGGAGGTTCGATTTGCCCGACCCTCAAAACGAGCTGTCCGTAATCATCAGGTGTCCAAAGTGAATGCGATGCTCTTTCAGAGACATAGCTGGAAGTCTCACGTTGAGGATGTGCGGAATCGGTTTCAGCCACGAGCAAATGGCCTGCATATGCATAAACTGTTTGCAATGCCGCATATTCGTCCCTATAGGTCTCCGGATTATTCTCCAGCCATTCACCCAATGCCTCTTCTTGTTTATTTTCTTTAGGGCGCTTCAAAAGACCATCGATAAAATCTTTTATAGGCGTCTTTTTGCTGTATCCGTTTGGCGTTCCACCTGCCCCAAGCCCAGCTTCGGACATATTCATAATAAATTACTATATACTCAAAAATAACGACTTGCAAGCACAAGAATTAACCCATGGGTATCCAATCTACAAGGTCCGGCTGCAGAGAAGGGACTTCTCTATGACGTAACTTTGCCAGATCATGTATACAACGTGATACGACGATCGCTTCCTCAATAGTGATTGGGGCAGGCGGCTCATAAATATACCTGTCGTTGCCCTCTGCTTTTACAAGTGGAACGTACCATCTGCTGGTCTGTATCCCTGAGATGCGTTCAAAACCAACCTCGTAATTCCAGCTTGCCACTCGATTGAGTACATATTGTTCACCTACTTCTTCGTCCTCATATATCGGCCTTCTGTGGATTATAGTCAAATCATCCGGCTGACGTCGGAAATTACCCACATGCTCCAGTATTAACTGTGCTTTTTGGTCAATTCTTTCACCGCTAAGTTTGTCGGCTATTTCCTGTCTAGCAGTATCAAAAACTACCCGCTGTAATTCGGGTGGCAAAAATTTAGTCATGGTGAAAGCTTGCAATAATTCGAATCCTTAGGCAAGCACGAGCGAATTTCTAAGCTACAAGCTGGATCGCTCTTGCCCCTAATGTGTTATAGCGATCATTAATTTCGGCAGCATAGCGCTTCAGCTCCGTGGATTTAGGAGTGTCAATCATGAGACTCGGAATAACTCCTAATACATTGTCTATTCTGTACAAAGATTCAGTCGCGCTTTCAGTCCGTCTAAACTTACGATCTGCATCGTCTTCGGAATATACGAAGTTGGCATTACCTACGGTGGTCGTAAACCCATCCACCAGTTCAAGCATGGACTTTAACACCACATAGGAAGGATGAAGGAAATCATGAATCTTTTGGCTCTCCCCATGCGGCACGCTGGGTAAATCCAGTTCAGCATTATAGCGTTCTAAGTACGGACCAAATAAGTTACGCTGCTCTTCTAACAGATCTCCAGACAGACCAATCGATCCAAGCACATGAAAAGCCACATGGTCATGCAATTGATAAGGGTGCTCCGTAGCAACAAGGGCTTTCCTATCCACCAAGGCTTGGGCGAAATCAATAGGCGAATACTCACCTCCTTTAAAAGTAGCAAAACGCAGGCCTTCACCGGGAGATATTTCGTCCAAAATACTATTCAAATAATCAGGGGAAGGGTAGGTAAATTCAATCCAACGTTCATGAGTTTTCCCATCATTGTCTTCTTCTGAGCGCCAACTATAGCCTAGACTTTCCGCTAATTCTTTGTGGTACTGAATGCCTCCAAATGCAGGTAGGTCACCGGCATGCCCTATATTTGGCACAAAGCGCTCTGTTGCATGAGCCTCGTATTTGTTGAGCTCTAACTGAGCACTGAGAGGATCTCTGTCTATTGGTCGCCGTTGATAAGCGACAACTGTACTACTTGTGGGAGTAGGTGCTCCTGGATAAAACTCCAAAGCAATGCTCCTATCCCCAGTGTAGTAAGCCGCGTCGGGGGTGGGGATTACTTCTTTTGCCAACACATCACTCATTAAGCCTATTATTCACTCTTATCGATATTCTGCAAGCATAAGCAAAACAGGTCTTAGCCTAGTTCAGTCTTAACCATCTCAGCGACCTGACGGGGTGTCATTTCAGCTTTTACGATAAATCGTTTTACGCCGAGCTCTTTTAGGATGGGCGGAGCCTCTTGTTCGCCCATATTGGTCAGGATTATCACCTTAATATCTTTGCCCCAATCAGTCTTTCGCATCTTTTCAAGCATCTCATCACCAGTCATCTCAGGCATCATCAGGTCAAGCAGGATAATATCCGGCTTCATTTTCTCAGCTAGCTCCAAGCCAAGTTTACCGTTTTCGGCTGTTTCTACAGCAAAATTTTCCGCTTCAAACTTGATGCGGTACATCTGGCTTATAGCCTGGTCATCCTCAATAATCGCAATCTTTGGCATACTTTTTATGCTACTTTAAGCTTAATGTAAGCACAAGCATACCTTGGCCTAGTTGAAAGTAATTTATTGGCCTAAAACTTCGAAATACAGATCTGCGTTGAATTCGTCGGGCGGGTTTTGAAGATCTATGGATATTTGTTTATCGGGATCATAACCTGGCAAACTTAACACACCGTCCACAAAGTTCCCGTTTGGAATAATGAAATGGGCCGTACGAGGACTTACTACATACACATCTCCACTTTGTAGTTCAATGAGGCCATCGCCGACGCTCATCATAGCACTACCTTCCATAGCAAAATGGACCTCGGTTTCTTCATCACCATTGTCATGATCCTGGTGTAGATGAGGAGTATCTACCTTTACTCCCTTCATGTCTACAACAGCGAAATCACCACTTAGCTCTGAAGGTGTTTCTACTTCGTAAATAACGCCATCATCTGTTGCCTCGGGGTCTTTGGCGGTATCCATCAAAGCACGAAGATCTGTTTCTGAGAGAAAACTTTTCCATGCAGACACGGTTTTTTCAATCTCATCTCTATAATGACTTGATTCTTTGGAGGGATCTTGATTTAAATTAGACATTCGCTAATATTAGCACATTTAAGTCAGAAAGTCAACTAAACTAAACTAAACTAAACAACTAAAGTTATTATTCATTTCGATATACTATTAAGAGTCAATTTTATAAAAACTAACTAAGCGTGGTTTAATATTAGAGAATTATGAGCAACACCCTACTTATTGCCGTTCTGGCTGGTTTAGCTGGTATGTTGGGCTGGGGAGCAGCCGATTTTTTTGCAAAAAAGACTATAGATAAAATTGGTGACATGGCGACTCTTACTTGGGCTCATTTCTTTGGAGTCACCATGCTAATAATACTCGTAGTAGGTAAGCTCTTAATACACGGCAATGATGTAGTATTCCCAAAAAGCTTTAGTGAAATCGGCATATTAGCTTTCTTTGGTGCCCTACAAGCTACAGTCTATTTCTTTGTCTATCGAGCCTTTGCTGTAGGGAAGCTAGCCATTCTTAATCCTATATTTTCTTCTTATTCGGGTCTTGTAGTATTATTGTCAGTTCTGGCTTTTGGAGAAGTAATCGGCATCGAGCAGTTTGTACTACTAATTGTTGTATTTATAGGGATTATCTCAATTAGTCTTGATGAAGAATCGTTTGCGATCAGGAAGCTTAAAATAGCAAAACTACCTGGTATGAAAGATATTTTGACAGCCACTAGCTTGGCGGCTTTGTGGACCGTTCTCTGGGGGCATTTTGTCAATGGCAAAGACTGGCTAATATATGCCGCGATTATGTATCTATTCATGTCGATAACCATAGTTGTTATGAGTTTGGTGCAAAAAATTAACCTCAGGATTACCGACAACAAGATCTGGAAGTATTTCTTTTTAATCGGGCTTGGTGAAGTCGTGGCCTACGTTGGCGTAAGCATTGGTTATAGTCTGACAAGTCATACTAGTATTGTGGCTGTTCTCAGCGCAGCTTTCTCAGTGCCTACACTTATCCTAGCCCATATCTTTTTAGGTGAGCGCATTACTAGCCTTCAAAAAGCAGGAGTGGCTCTAGTTATTGTTGGAGTTTCCTTACTACCTTTGTTATAATCAACCCAAGTCGTAAGAATAAAAAGCAGACAAAAATATAAAGTGATTCCAAACGATATAAAGATTGTCGACGAGGCAAGAGCTCTCACGTATCCGACGCCTTTCTTCTACACAAGCAAGGATATTATTAAACATAATTATCACACTTTTACTCATCTATTTGATAATGAGGAAATATACTACGCTCTAAAAGCTAATTCAGACCCTAAAATCCTGGCTTATATAAATGAACTGGGCTGCGGGTTTGAAGCTGCTTCGAGTTTTGAAATAGACTTATTACTCGATGTCGGAGTTGATCCTCACAAGATTATTTATGGCACTTCCGTTAAACCAATTGAACATATAAAACGGGCTGCTGAGGTAGGCATTAATCGTTTTGCAGCCGATTCCAAGGAAGAAATTGAGAAGATAGCTGCATGTGCACCTGGTTCCAAGGTGTTTGTACGCACTATAGTAGATGACAGCGGCAGCGTATTTACGATGTCAGAACGTTTTGGTGCCCCAGTAGAAAATGTCAAAAATTTAATCTTGTACGCTAAGCACCTGGAATTAAAAACATACGGGATTAGTTTTTACGTCGGTTCACAAGCAACTAATGCTGATCGATGGGCAAACGGAATTAAGACTATAAAACCAGTCATTGAAGAACTTATGGAAGAAGGAATAACTCTGGAGATGATAAATATTGGTGGGGGTTTTCCAGTTACTTACCATAATCACGAGACAGCTCCACATCTTAAGGAAATTGTTACCAAAGTCCATAATGTACTTCATACCTTGCCTTATATTCCGAAAATCATTATGGAGCCGGGAAGAGGGATAGTTGCTTCTTCGACCGTTTTAGTAAGTGAAGTTATATCGAAAACAACTCGGGGTGGCAAAACTTGGCTTTGCCTTGATGCAGGCATTTATAATGCACTTTACGAGGCCATGATCCATCAAGGCTCAACAAAGTACAATGTCCATCCTCCTGCTCCTATTGAACCAGGTACGGATATTATGAGTTGTGTGTTGGCAGGTCCAACTGGTGACAGCCTGGATATTATAGATCGAGAAGTGCCCCTACCAAGCTATGTCACCGTTGGCGATCGACTTATTTTTGAAAACGCAGGTGCCTACACGGTTCAGATGGCTTCAGCATTTAACGGATTTCCTAAACCGGAGCTTTATATAGGTTGACAACTCCTTTATAAAAGCTTACGTTTATAGACAATGCATATTACAAACAATAAATTTCAAAAAATAGTCGTCTACTATTTTGTTGTTTTGCTAATTTTTTGGTCATATTTAGGGCTAACTCATTCCACTGGCGGCATGAAAAACTATATATATTCCTTCATGTTCGGATTAGTACCTCTAGTCGGAGGTTTGATAGGCATGATTAAGTCCAAAATATGGGGCCGCTTTGGCAGTGCCATTGGAAAAGCTGTTTTCTTCTTCTCGCTGGGGTTATTTTTATGGGGCCTCGGGGAGACGATCTGGTCTTACTACAATATATTCTTAAATGTACCTGCACCCTATCCATCCCTAGCGGACATTGGTTTTGCTCCAAGCATATTCTTTTGGTGCGTCGGTGCAATTTACTTGTCAAAAGCCAGTGGCGCGCGTCAATCATTTAAAAACAGTGGTTTTGCCAAGCTTTTTACTTTCGTCATACCGCCCTTATTAGCGTGGGCTTCGTATTATCTGCTTGTTAACGTTGCGCGTGGCGGTGTAGTTGTTCCTGAAGGGGAAACGACCCTAAAAGTCGTACTAGATATTGCTTATCCACTAGGCGATTTTATTGCATTAATATTAGCTGTAGTTATCTTTGGCTTATCACTCAAGTATTTTGGGGGCCTTTTCAAACTGGCTCTCATAAGTATTCTGGTTGGATTAGGAGTAATGTTCTTCGGTGATTTCGTTTTCTCCTATACGACTACCGCTGGAACTTTCTATAACGGAGATTGGGGAGACTTGATACTTACTACAGGGCTTGTTTTTATGACTTTTGGTATTTTGGCATTCGCAACAGCTCCGCCAACGAAATCCCCTTCAGTGAAGGAAGCTTCAAATGGATGATAAGACTCAGGACAAATCCGGAGCGTCTACTTCGCAGTCTAGTACTCAAGACTTGTTTGAAAACATTGCTGAGAAAATTATTGAACAGCAAGAAGTTATTATTGGGCCGATTGCAGTTGAGCGAGCAAAACAAGTAAGCGAGCTTAAAGTTGATTGGGCTCAACATGATGTAGGCATCTCTGGGGATCCGCAGCATGCTATAGATGAATTGGTAGAACAATATAAGGAATTATTCGGACAAATCGCTGTTGAAACCTGTAAAGAAGCTGCTAGTAAATTGATCGCGCAACTGCCGTCTAGCCAACTCCCCAGTTCTCTGAAATAAGAAAAAACATAACCGTTATGGTAGGCTTTGAGAGTGGATAAGCCAATAAAAACAACTGAAAATAGTCCCAAGGGCCTGTTCCTTAGACCTAAAAAAATCCAGTCAGTGCTTGAGAGGGCTACCGAGGAAATGTATCGCCGCAACTATGAACTTGCGGAAATCAATAAGACTCTCTCTTTGCTTCGACAAATCGATACCTTGGTACTTGAGTCCCGCGACTCTTTTACGGATCTTTGCCAACAGTTAGCAGCGTCAATAGCTAAGGCTACAGAATTTCCCTTTGTGTCAATACTAGTTAGACCGAATCATCAAAGTACTGAGCTGAAAGTTTATGGCTGGAGTGCTGGAGGTGAACTCGCGAACAACAATTTAGATCTACTCAATCATGTTAGAATTAACACTCATTTGGGGTGGCTCGACAGCGAAGACCGATCTGTATCAATAAGTGTTGGTTCGGTTTCTCACCATGACTTTGTCGAATATCTCAGTCTAACTCCAAAGGAAACAGAGGAACTCAAAAGCACTTTGACACTATCTTCTGTCCATGTGCTCAAGCTTGCCGCTCGACAAGAGTTAGTTGGCCTAATGGTAGTCGGACTGACCAACCCGACTCAACAACTCACTACCTCAGATCAGCAGCTATTGGAGCGTTTGAGTGAAGCCGTAGGTGTAGCAGTCGACAACAAACTATTGTTTGAGGAGAACCAGCGCGTAGTAAAACAGCTGCAAAAAACCAATGAAAAGCTAAAGGCCCTGGACGAAACAAAGGATGAATTTATCAGCATGGCTTCTCATCAGCTGCGCACGCCGCTGACCAGTGTCAAAGGCTATCTCAGCATGGTGTTAGAGGGCGATGCCGGTAAAGTTGGAGCTGCTCAGCGCAAACTTCTGGACCAGGCATTTGTCAGTTCTCAGCGCATGGTTTATTTGATCGCAGACCTGTTGAACGTCTCGCGTTTACGTACCGGTAAATTTGTAATTGAGTCCACGCCAACCAATCTAGCACAAGTTGTTGAGGGAGAAATTAGTCAACTAACAGAGACAGCATCAGCCCGTAATCTAAAATTGGTCTACAAAAAGCCCAAAAAATTCCCATCACTTATGCTTGATGAAACAAAAATCCGGCAAGTAATAATGAATTTTGTCGACAATGCTATTTATTACACTCCGTCGGGCGGACGCATAACCGTTGACATAAAAGATGATGCACATTCTGTAGAGTTTACGGTTACAGATAACGGTATTGGTATCCCGAGAGAAGAACAACACCATCTGTTCACCAAGTTCTTCAGAGCCGGCAATGCTAGAAAGGCTCGCCCGGATGGTACAGGCCTCGGGCTATTTATGGCGAAGAAAGTTATAGCCGCACAAGGCGGCAGCATTATATTCAAGAGCCAAGAAGGCAAGGGCAGTACTTTCGGATTTACATTTGCCAAAGATAAGCTGGCCGTTTCCCACTCCGCTAATAACGCTACTTCTTAGAAGCGAAAAACTTCATAGATTTAAGTAAAAAGTAACCCTAAACTTACGTTATGGAAAGTCCCTTCCGTTAATTTAAGGGGATAGTGCTTGTGTTTTTACTATTTTATTGTAAAAAGTATTGACATAACTAAGTGCTTGTGGTAGAGTATGACTCATACGTGTTTTATTAACCTCAACAGAGGTGGGCACGGTGAGAGTAAAGTAAGTTTCCAGGGAGGAACTATATTAATGAGCGAACAAATCACTCAATATGAAGCAATCAAAGATATTGCTACAGTTGACAGCTTAGGTCGTGGTCACCGTCACGACGGTAAATTTATGTCCACATATGAGATGGACATGGTTGCGGCCAATGAAGTAACTATTCGTAGTTACATAGATGCAGTGGACGTTGCTCCATTAGCTACAGTAGCTGAACCTGAAGTAACTCATTTTAAGTCTACGATTACTGATCGAGATGGTTCTAGCAGAACACTCCGTTTCAGCATTGATAATTCTAAGAAAGCTGAAGCCACAAAAAACGGTGACAACTCAGATGCTTTACCTCATCCTACTCTTCATTTAGTAGATACTAAAGACGACATTCTTCCTACTCATCAAGAACGCAAGAGTTGGACGGAACGCTTTAGAGGTTCCAAGTTAGCTAAAGTAGCAGCTAGCGTAGTTGCTCTAGCGGGAGTCGGTACTCTTGCCCACTTCACAATTGCGAACGATAAAAGCCCTATGGAGCGTGATCTAGCTAAGTCTGCTCAGGAAGCTAATTTACCTGGCAACTATGAACACCTGGGCGGAGTTCGCCTAATCGGGAGCAATGAATCAGTTGCTGCCCAAACTGCAACACCTCCACAACCCCCATCTGCTCTGCAACAGTCAATGGACTATGCGCCAAACGCAGCCAATGTTCATTTCTATGCCAATGATACGACCGGCCACAAATTCGGACCAGAAGTTGCCGTACGTGATGCCGACGGTCTTAAGACTCAGTTCTTCAATGAATTAGGTCGTGACCCTGCACGCATGGAAGCCGAAGCCGAGTATATGGGACTTTACAGTCTCGACCCAGCTAGCCGTGTTGCCAAGATAAAAGAATATATGTCTAACCCGAATCTCTGGAAGCAGGACATGGACACCATTGTTCAGAAGTTCCAGACTGCCCAAAAGATTGAAGTTATTCCATTCACTGGCCAGTATGTTACTGATTACCAGCAAGACTTGAATGGTGATGGCGTTCCAGAAGTTATTGTTGGCTACGAAAAGTCTATGGTAGGCCAAGACATTATGGTGGTTACTGCGGCTGACGGCAGTGTATTCAGATTCAAGTTGCCTTGTGACTTCCAACCCGTTACGGCAAATCAGCTTCCGACACACGTAGCTCCAGTAATTCCTAAGGCTCCCGTTGCACAACCAGTACCTGGTCCAAATGTAACGGTTCCTGCACCTGCTGAAACCACTACAACAACTCCAAATACTGTACCACCTACTACAACCACAACTACTAAGAAACCACCTACAACTACTACTACACAGAAACCTCCTACAACTACTACTACACAGAAACCTCCTACAACTACTACTACACAGAAACCTCCTACTACAACCACAACTCTAGCGCCTGGACCCAAAGATACTACTCATGATACGCAGCCTCCTGGTGAAACCACGCCAACTGTTACAGTCGACAAACCGCACGAACCTACACCTACATCTGTTACTTCAACTCCTCGTCCTACCCAGCCCACAACTCCACCAGCAAACGTTCCAACTTCAACAGAACCGCATAATGGCCGCGGCAATAACACTAATAACGATTAAGGAGAATAAGCATGTTACGAACATTACTTAGTAAATTCAAGAAACTTTCCCGCGCTATACAGCTGCTCCTAATCGCTGCTGTGCTGCTAACACCAGCTGCAGCATTGGCCTTTGGCCCGGATCGTCCAACATTCGACATCAACAAATTCGATCCATCTAAGCCATGTACTGACCCGGCTAATGCTAATGGTCGTTGTGGTTCAATGACTGGCCCCGTATTTGACTCATTCATTAATGCTGCAGGTTATGGCGACGAAAGAAACTTCGTTACGATAGCTCAGGCTCCAGCTGGTGACACCAATCCTGTTGACAATAACTACAGCGAGTCACAATCTGCCGAAGCTGCTGGCGAATACTGGGTACGCATCTACATACACAACAATGCTAACCAAGCTCTGAACTGTGATCCTTCACACCGAATTATGAGTAACGGCACTACTGACTGTAGCCAGCTTGATCCAGGTTCGCCTGGTATCGCAACCGGTACGAATGTTCGGTTGGACTTCAACAAAGGACGAGCTAACGGTCACGACATCCAGGCTCATATAACTGCCAATAATGCTCAGCCCAAAGACGTGTGGGACGAAGCGCAATTAAAGAACGACACAACTCAGTTCCGAATGGAGTATGTTCCTGGCTCTGCCAAGATCCTGACTAATAAGCAAAACACGACTCTACAGAATATGTCAGACGCAATTGCCAGCGCATCAGGTACTCCTGTAGGTGAAGATTTTGCTGGTACTGCCAACGCCAGCGGTAATTTCCCCGGCTGCTTCGCGTTCAATGCCCGCATCTATGTAAAGATATTGGTCAAAGCACCAGTACTTAAGGTAACCAAGCAGGCATTCGTGTCTGGAACCCAGAACATGATCAACGGCCAGACAGTTAATCCTGACACGCCAATAACCTATAAGGTTCGATTGTTCAACATAGGTAATGATGTAGCTGATGACGTTACCGTACGGGACGTACTGCCTAAAGGTGCAACCTTTACTTCTGGTAGCTTGAAGCTGTATCTTGACACCGTTCCAAATGGTGCTGTACAAGGTGCGCATGAAGAGGATGTATTCTTCCACCAAGGCGGGATAAACCTCGGAAGCTTTAATCCATTAACTGAGCAGGAAAAGGCAACGGACGTTGACGATGCATTACTTACTTTCCGAACTTCAATCGATAACAACAACTCGATTTGTAGCTTGGTAAACACTGTAATAGCTAGCACGCCCACAACACCTGAAGTTACTGCAACATCAACGGTTAACATTAACCGAGTATGTGCTGTATCTACACCTCCTACACCTGTCACATCTACTCCCACTGCGCTACCAAACACAGGTCCTGGTGAAGTTATCGGTATCTTCGCAGCTACTACCATTGCTGCAGCTGTAGCTCACCGATTGGTTTGGGCTCGACGCCGAGGATTCTAAAAAGCAAAACTGACCGTTCTAAAGAAGAAACAGTCCCCTCGCCAAAACAGCGAGGGGATTTCTTTTTCACCCCTGTTATGTTACACTGACACGGTTAAATTCTTGCCTGACATGGCCCCTTCGTCTAACGGCTAGGACACCAGGTTTTCATCCTGGCAACACGGGTTCGATTCCCGTAGGGGTCACCATTTGAAATTCAATTGCAAAATACCTGTTATTATTCTAATATATACTTGTTAAAGAGAAGAGTTTTGGCCATGTCTATAGAACAATTAGCTGCTCCTAGTATGTCTCAATTGACTGCTGATTGGGATTCAATCGAGTCTCAATTTAGACAACTTTCTGGTTTCTTAATCTCTAAAATGGAGAAAGCAAACGAAGGGTTGCCGGGAAAGACGAGTGAACTTCAAGCAAAAGTTCAGGAATTTAAAGAAAAGATAAGCCCCGACCAGACTCCTCTAAAAACTACACATAACGGTTCATATGCAATGGGTCTTACGGGAGCAACGCACGTTACTGTAGGTGAGACGACTCCCGCAGTGATTAAAAATTTGAGAACTTCCATAGAAGACAATAACGCACCAGAACATTCCGAGAAGGTCGAACAAGATAATAAAGACATAAGTTGGCATTGGCCAAAAAACGATCGAAGACCTAAACCTAAGATTGAAAGCCCTGTTTGGCGAGAGCGAACTCCCAACTCTGAAGCTAATCTCGATTTTGAATGGCCAAAAAGAGAGTCTCCACCTGTGGCTGAAACGAGGCGAGCACCAGCAGAAATTATTTATAGGTATAGTTATGAAGCTAAAAAATCGCCAGGTATTTTAAATCGTATAAAGTCGGTCCTAAGGAGACCACCCAAAACGGAGAAAAGTATCGCTGACTATCAACAAGAAGAGAAGACTATCCACAGACATGCCGTTCGTCGGGCTGTGGGAATTGCTGCAGTTGCGCTTGTGGCAGTAGGCAGTGGTGCAATACTCGGTAATCAACTTAAGTCTCACGAACATCAGACCCACATAAAAGAAGCTAGTCTAACCGCTGAAAAAGCACAGCCGCAACCTCACGTAGAGCAAACAATAACCATTGTGCCAGTAGAAGTTTCCTCCGTTCGCAGTTCAGTAAAGCTGATGCGTGGCGAGAATCCTTGGGCCGTTGCACGCAAAATATTGGTACAACAAGGCATTTCCCAACCAAGCAGGCAGCAGATTGTCGATAAAGATACCCAAATCCTAAAACTCAATAACCTTACCTCGATACAAGCTCAGTACTTACAAGATGGCTACGAACTCACCGTAGAATAATAGCTCTCTATTTTCTAGGACATTCCTCTTGAACTTGCTAACCATAAGCAAGTAGACTAGTTGGGATGACAGATGCGACCAAGAAGGCACCAACAGTGCCTGTTACTAAATTCAAGCGGACTAAAATTCTGGCCACCATAGGTCCGGTCACAAATAGCTACGCAATGATCCTGGGGATGATAAATGCTGGGGCTAACGTTTTACGTCTAAATTTCAGCCACGGAACGCACGAGGAGCGAAAACGTCAGATCAAATGGATTCGCAAGGCTGCTCTAGAGCACGGTAAACCAGTAGCTATAGTAGCGGATCTGCAAGGCCCTAAGCTTCGTTTGGGCGATTTTGATGGTGTGGTCAATGTTCGACAAGGCCAAAATCTGACTTTCCAATATAACGCTGACTTCGAGAGCTCCAAAAACATACCCACCCAATATGATTTGAGCAAAAAGGTGAAGCGAGGCGACCGCCTTTATCTTTATGATGGTAGTGTGCGTACTATAGTCACCAGTGTCACAGACGACATAGTGCATGTTAGAGCCGAAAATGAGGGCATACTGATAAAGCGTAAAGGCATAAATTTACCCGATACCGACTTTGAAGGTGACGTTATAACTGTGAAGGACAAAAAAGACCTGGCATTTATCAGCGACAAGGACATTGACTATGTAGCCATGAGTTTTGTGCAGACTGCTGCTGATGTACGCGCAATGCAAAGGGTAGTTCACAATCTCGGAAGCGAAGCCAAGATAATGGCCAAAATTGAGACCCGCGCTGCCGTCGAAAATATTGAATCTATAGTCAAGGAGTCCGATGTAGTCGTAATTGCTAGAGGTGATCTGGCTGTTGAAGTACCGCTTGAGTCTGTGCCAGTCATACAAAGGCAAATCATTGAGCTTGGTAAGAAATATAAGAAACCATCAGTTGTAGCAACTCAAATGCTTCTCAGTATGATGGAGTCGCCTGAGCCAACCCGTGCTGAAGTGTCAGACGTGGCAACCGGAGTATTCCTCGGCGCTGATTGTCTGTGGCTAAGTGATGAGACGGCTTCAGGTAAGTATCCAATAGAAGCTGTGAATGTAATGAAGCGCGTAATATTATTTAGCGAGCAACGGATAATGGGTCAGGAGTTGGGAAACAACACTAATAATTCACCAACTAAGCAAGAGGCCATTAGTGAAGCTATTATTGACTTGGCTTCGAAGCTTGAGGCAAAAGCTGTTGTGGCCGAAACCAAGACAGGAGCGACCGTGCTCCAGATAGCCTCACACCGTCCAAGACGACCGATCATTGCAGTTACTTCAAGTGCTAGGGTAGCCCAACAACTTTCTCTTGTTTATGGAACTAAAAGTTATGTCAGACCAGATGATAAATTTGCCGCAACCAAACTAACTAACTGGCTACAGAAAAACAAAGTGTTAAAGGCCGGTGACATGATCGTCACGGCCTCTGGGCAATATCCTGGGGTTGTTGGAACGACAGATACAATAAAAGTTCGTGTGCTACAGTAGGAACAGGAAGGGTGGGAAGACTACTTGGGTTTTTCAAAAAAAACAATCCGGGATATCGAGATTGACGGCAAACGTGTACTGGTACGCGTAGACTACAATGTTCCGGTTGATGGTGGCGGCAAAATTACCGACGACTACCGGATAAAAAAATCTCTACCGACTATTCAGTATTTGCTAGACCATGGTTGCAAGGTAGTTCTGTGTTCTCATCTTGGTCGGCCGGACGGTCATCCAGATAAAAAATATTCTCTACGACCGTGTGCCGAGGCTCTAGGTAAGCTACTTAACCTAGAAGTTCAATTTGCAACAGACTGTGAGGGCGAAACGGCCGAAAAAGCCGCCTTTAATTTGGAGGCAGGCCAGGTTGTATTACTTGAAAACTTACGCTTTCATCCTGAGGAAGAAGCAAATGACGATGTTTTTGCTATGGGCTTGGCTAGTCTGGCAGAGATTTTTGTTCAGGACGGGTTTGGAGTAGTGCACAGGGCACACGCTTCGACTGATGCTATCACTCGACATCTACCAAGTGTAGCTGGATTTTTGGTGGAACATGAAGTCGATGTAATAACGAATGTTATGGATGACCCAAAACGACCACTTGTAACGATTATTGGCGGTGCCAAAATTTCAGACAAAATCGATATTCTTAATCGTTTCATTGATATTGCTGATTTTGTGGCGGTAGGTGGGGCGATGGCCAATACATTTCTGTTGGCTGAAGACATTGATATTGGCAAAAGTAAAGCTGATAAAGAAGACGTCCCGCTAGCTAAACAGATAATTGAAAAAGCTCGCGCCAAGGCCAAAAAACAACAATTTGTATTTTATTTACCCCAAGATGGAGTGGTGGCCAGCAAGGTGACTAAGAGTGCAAAGACTAGAATAGTAGACTGGGATGCGCACGTGATAGCCAGCATTGAAAACTACCCAAAGAGTCCACCACGCAAAACCGCTAAAGTAGATGAGGATGAATTGATCCTCGACATTGGCCCATTCTCAGGCTCGTTTATTGCCGGCGGAATGCAACTAGCTAGTACGGTTATCTGGAATGGCTCTATGGGGGTGACGGAAACTGACGGACTCCAAGGCCCGATAGGTCCTTTTGCTCATGGGACTGAGACGATTGTTGAAGCAATGCTTGGCGAATACGGCCACAAACCTTTTACGCTCGTGGGCGGAGGTGACACGGTTGCATACATTGAAGAACGTAAATTAGTTGATAGCTTCAACCACGTTTCAACCGGAGGTGGTGCCAGCATGGAACTCATGAGCGGCAAACTCTTACCAGGTGTCGAGGCACTGATGAACAAAGATGGCTAAAATGTTACAATAAGCAAAAGCGTTATTATGAAAAAGACATTAATCGTCGGCAATTGGAAGATGCACCTCAACACAAGCCAATCGAGCTTGTTATTGCACCGGCTGCATGAACGCATAAAGATACATCGTGATATTGAAGTAGTTTTAGCTCCTAGTATGCTGACACTCCAGCCATTAAGTATGCAGATTGACAGGCGAAAATTTCGCTTGGCTGCCCAAAATGCTTATCAAAAGGACGAAGGGGCATTTACCGGCGAAGTTAGTTTCACAATGCTGCAGGAACTAGTTCACTACGTCATAATTGGTCATTCAGAGCGTCGTATTTACTTTGGCGAAAATCTAGAAACAGTAGCTGCCAAAGTAGCGGCAGCGGTTCGTAACAATATTAGACCGATTTTGTGTGTCGGCGAAACTAAGGAAGAACGAAGATCTGGCGAAAGTCGCCAAGTGTTACACGATCAAATTACAACAGCGCTATCGGATTTAACGGCTGGCGAAATCGAAGACGTGGTGATTGCCTATGAACCAGTCTGGGCTATTAGTACATTTGAGGGCGAGCTGGCTAAACCCGACGATGTCAAGAAATCTATGGACTTTATCCGGCATCAAATCAACGAGTTGTATGGAGCAAAAGCAGCCAACAAGGTACGAATTCTATACGGCGGGAGTGTCGACGATCAAATTGTCGGTGGTTATTTAAACATAGAAGGCTGCAATGGGGTCTTAGTAGGAGCTGCCAGCCTGAATTATCATAAATTTTCTGGCATTGTTGACACGGCCTATCGATTAAAGTATCAAGCTCAAGATAGCAAAGATGGCTGAAGAAGATAATAAGCGCATGGATGTAGCAAAACCCGGAAAGACTCCACCGGATAGTACGTCACGTCCGGTTATAGTTGGACACAAGCCGCTAGTTAAACAGGATCCTATGGTGAATGGTTCTAGTGACGGAAAGACTGAAACTAAAGAGGAGCCCATTACTGTACATACCGGTAAAGTTGTGCAGCCGCCTGATGCAGAGCAAGACAAAGAAGAGCCTGCAGCTGACTCTCCAAAACTAGAAGATAATTCTGAGACAGAAAAAAAAGAAGAGCAGTCTGCTACTGAAAAGGATTCTGATTCCAAAGATCCAGCAACTGAGGACTCAATTGCCGAACAATCTGACTTAAAGAAAAAAGACCAAGGGCCATCCGAAGAGGAAATAAAAAAACAAGAAGAAATACAAAAACTTATTGAAGAAAAGAAATATTTTATACCAATCAAAGTAGCTAGCCATAAACGTAATGCCCGTTGGTCGGTTGTAGTTCTGATCCTGATTGTGGCAATGGCTGGCGTCTACTTGTGGCTTGTCCGACCCCTATAGATTCTCTTTTCAATATTTCAGTAGGCCTTATCTATAATTAAGGATTTGAAAGACAGTTGCTACAATTAACGGGTGTCTAAAATTCACTCTGACTTATTTGTAGGCTTGAATCCTGAACAAAAGCGGGCGGTTGAAGCTACTGAAGGACCACTGCTGATTCTTGCCGGTGCCGGTTCAGGCAAAACTAAAACTCTGACTCACCGGATCGCTTATTTAATTGCTACCAATAAAGCTACGCCGTATAACATTTTGGCTGTGACATTCACAAATAAAGCAGCCAACGAAATGCGCGGTCGCGTAGCAAAGCTACTGGGCGAAAATTCCGATAACCGGAGCTTCATGCCATTCATGGGGACGTTCCATTCGATTTGTGTTCGGTTACTTCGCCAAGACGGCGAACAAACAGGCATACCACGCAACTTTATTATTTTTGACGAACAAGATCGACTTAGTGCGGTAAAACAAGCTAGTAAGGCGTCAATGCTGGATGAAAAAAGTTATCCGCCCAGAATTCTGGCCGGTATGATCAGTAGCGCCAAGAACGAGATGGTCGCGCCACCTGAATACGCTGGTTTGGGAGCTGGACCAATGCATAAAGCAGCAGCGCAAATCTATCCTCTCTACGAAAAAATTCTTAAACAAAATAACGCACTTGATTTTGACGATCTCATTAGTCGTACGGTTAATTTACTTCAAACCCAAGTAGAGATTCGTGATAAATGGCGCAGCCAGTTTAAGTACGTAATGATTGATGAGTATCAAGACACAAACGCCGCACAATATAAATTGGTCAAGTTACTCACAAATGACCACCATAATATAGCGGTAGTTGGCGATGACTGGCAAAGTATTTATTCATGGCGTGGTGCCGATTTTCGAAATATATTGAACTTCGAAAAAGATTATCCCAAAGCAACAATTATTAAACTGGAACAAAATTATCGCAGTACTGAAGCAATCCTGGATGCCGCTCACGCTGTAATTACCAAAAACCTCCAGCGCTCCGAAAAGAAACTGTGGACCGATGTCGGTAAGGGCAAGCCGGTACAAATCATGCAAGTTGCCAATGAAAGAGCCGAGGCCGAAGCAATTATCAGGCGAGTCAAAAATGCAGTTGATGCGCATTTTAGATCATACCAGGATTTTGCCATCTTATACCGAACTAATGCTCAAAGCCGAAGCATAGAAGAGGCGTTTATTCGTTATGGTGTGCCATATAGAATTGTTGGCGGCCAACGATTTTATGACCGTAAAGAGATCAAAGACGTCATGGCTTATTTAAGATTGTTATATCAGCCAGAAGATCGCATAAGCTTTGAACGAATCGTCAACGTACCGACACGCGGTATTGGTACCAAGTCGCTCGAGAATTTTTACGAATGGCAGGATTCTGCTAAATTGACAATCCAAAAAGCTCTTGAAAAAGTAAATGATTGTTCAACGATCACGACCAAAGCTAAGCAAGGGCTCCATGAACTCGGTGATATTCTGGCTTCACTTCGCAGACTAATCGAAGAAGCTTCATTACCCGGATTATTAGATAGTTTGCTTAAACGAATTGATTACATGGATTATTTAGATGATAAAACGCCGCAAGGTGAATCGCGTCAAGAAAACGTACGTGAACTTATTAGTGTTGCGCAAAGTTATCAGGATCTTGGGCTTGACGGGTTTTTGGAGGAAGTGTCATTAGTCAGCGACATTGATTCCTACGATACAAATGGTAAGGCTGTGACGCTGATGACATTACATAGTGCTAAAGGATTGGAATTTCCGGCCGTATTTATGGTCGGCATGGAAGAAACAATTTTCCCACATTCACGCTCGCTATATGATCAAGGCGAAATGGAAGAAGAACGACGGTTGTGTTATGTTGGTATGACTCGCGCCAAAGAAGAGCTCTATTTAATTTATGCATCATCGCGGATGATATATGGCGGGGTTCAGCACAATCCGCCTTCACGTTTTATCTCTGAGATTGATGGCCAATTTCAGCTTGATAGTGTGAGTCTCGGAGGATCAGCCTGGCAACAATCTTTAGATCAGCCGCAAGTCGGGATTTCAGGTAGAGATGAAGAACTGCAATACGTTCCTGAGTTAAACGAAGGGGACAATGTCCGTCACGATATCTTTGGAACCGGCAAAGTTATGGAAGTCGACGGTGATAACGTAGTGGTTTATTTTAAGGGCAAGGGTTCTAAGAAACTAAATGTAGCTTTCGCGCCCATCCAAAAACTATGAATAAGCTGTGGCGATTGGCCGGAATGATAGCATTTTGGGTGAGTTGGCCGCTACTTTTTGTGTATTTGAGGATCGGAAAACGGACACGGGTTTTAATAATTGCAAATGATCAAATAGTAGTGACTAAGGGTTGGCTTGGCACTGGTAAATGGTCGCTACCCGGTGGCGGCATCCACCGTGACGAGGAATCGACAGCTGGCGCTATAAGAGAGGTATTTGAGGAAACGGGTTTGGACTTAACACCCAATCAACTCAAGTTAATTGGAGAAGAAACCACATCGGAGCTGGGCCTCAAATTTGCCCATATACAATTTGTAGTTGAGTTAAATCAAAATGTAGCCCTAAATCCTAAACGACTTGAAATTATTGAAGCAACTTGGATACCCATCGATGACTTGGGAAAACATAATACCGAAAAAGCTTCACTAGTAACGCTCGCTAACTGGAAAAAACAGAGATGATTTGTTACACTACAAAGCGCTGCTCTTGGGGTAAAATTGCAATTTTTCAGTTTTTGCCCACGCCAGCTATATTTTTATGAAAGCAAAGCAACCTGGGCCTAGATCATCACGATTTGCCTATCACCGTGCCAGAATCAAGCAGTTCAAGAAGCATCCTTTTGCTGTGCCCGTAGCTACTTTTCTAGCTCTTTTTTTCCTCAGCGTTATAGGTCTTATCGGTCTAGGCGGCAGTACTATCGGCGCTAATGATGCCCACGTCATTATCGCAACTCATGATGGAAAGACTCAGACTATACCAACTAGGGCTGCAACAGTTGGCGAATTTTTAAATCGTGCCGCTATTGAAATACATGAAGGCGACCGGGTTGAGCCGGCTCTAGAGACACCGATTATCGATGATAATTTCCGTGTAAACGTTTACCGGGCAAGGCCGGTTATTGTAATTGACGGTGGACGCAAGATCCAGGCCCTGAGTGCAGCTACCACTCCACGCAGCACAGCCGAACAAGTCGGCGTGAAGGTCTATCCCGAAGATGGTATTAAATCTCAGCCGACCGAAAATATCTTGCGTGACGGCATAGGCGAACAAGTCGTTATTGACCGTGCTACGCCGGCGAATCTTAACCTCTACGGAACTCAGGTAGTTGTGCGTACTCGGGCCAAATCGGTCGGTGAACTTTTGAAGGAAAAGCAGGTGGCATTAAGCCAGGGTGACAGTGTCCAACCTGCCCAAGAGACACCACTTACACCAAATATTCAGGTCTTTGTGCTAAGAACGGGCACTCAGATCACCACTGTGGCTGAGGATATACCTATGCCTGTTCAGTACATTGAGGATAGTTCACTGACTTTTGGCGCGTCTGCTGTTCGGCAGAAGGGTAGTCCGGGAAAGAAGTTAGTTACCTATCAACTTGATTTAGTAAACAGTAAAGAAGTTGGCCGCCACGTTATCCAACAAGTTATACAAAGTGAACCTGTTACGCAGATTGTGGCTCGCGGTAGAGCTATTGATATTGCGCGCGATAAAGAGTCAGTTATGGCGGCTGCAGGTATAAGTAGCAGTGACTACGGCTATGTTAACTACATCATCAGTCGCGAGTCAGGCTGGTGTCCGACAAAGCTGCAAGGTCATCATGACTGTCCGCCATATGCACCAGCATATATACCATCCGGTTACGGTTATGGTCTGCCACAGGCAACTCCTGGCAGCAAGATGTCAACGGCGGGAGCAGATTGGCAAACAAATCCCGTGACTCAGCTACGTTGGTCAAGTGGCTATGCTCAGAAATATGGTGGCTGGGCTGGAGCATACAATTTCTGGCAAGCCCATCATTATTGGTAGAATTACACCATGACATTTAAATTCGATGGCTATAACTGGCTAGTGAGGTTAGAGAAAGGCGAGCTGTTAGTTCAATCATTGATTGATTTTGTGCGGACACAAAATCTGAATGGAGCATGGCTTGTAGGCATCGGCGGTGCACTCTGGGTAGACCTTGGTTTTTATGACCTGGCCACCAAAAAGTATAGCCAGAAGAAAATCGACGAACCTCTAGAAATACTTAGTTTGCAAGGAAATCTTGCCTGGGAAAACGACAATCCTGTTTTGCATATCCACGGATCATTTAGTGACAGCAAAATGAAGGCTATTGGTGGACACGTAAGAGAATTGGCTGTCGCTGGTACCTGTGAAATTCTGCTTCATCGTTGGTATTATGGCAAGTTGACCAGATCGCAGGATGCAGATACCGGCTTGAAACTACTCGATCTATGACCGATCTACTTGCTAAAAAATCACTGGGGCAGCATTGGCTTACTGACCATTCAGCACTTCTAGCCATGGTAAAGGCGGGTCAAGTAAATCCAGGTGACGTTGTGCTGGAAATTGGGCCAGGCTATGGGAATCTTACTGACGAATTATTGAAAGCCAAAGCAGAAATTATCGCGCTTGAATATGACCCAGAGTTGGTTAAAAACCTAAAAACTAAATACAAAGACTTTCCCTCAACCCAGATTTGGATAAAGGAAGGGGATATAAGAACATATGATTTCGGCACGAATCTAGGGGTATATAAAATAGTTTCCAATATTCCCTACTACATCACTGCAAACTTGATGCGAATTCTTAGTGACACTCCCAATAAACCCGAAATAGCTGCCCTATTAGTCCAGAAAGAAGTAGCCGAAAGAATAGGTGCCGAGCCAGGCAAAATGAGCGCTCTAGGCGTAATTATGCAATTTTATTACGAGGTTTCGCTTGGCGTGGTGGTGCCGGCGAAATTGTTTGACCCTGTGCCAAAAGTTGACTCTCAAATTCTAATTCTAAAACGCCGCGATAATCCACTATTCCCTGATGTTGACCCAAAAGTTTTTTTCCGGGTGGTCAAAGCTGGCTTTAGCGCTCGCCGCAAAACACTTCTCAACTCCTTAGCAGGGGGCTTGAGGCTAGGGAAAGAGCAGATTGAACTCGATTTGGCGGCAGCTGGAATTTCTCCGAGCTTACGCGCCCAAAATTTGTCACTTGATGATTGGCATAAGCTTTACCTCACTTTTGCCAAGGCAAATTTGATATAAGTCCCCTGCCCTAAATTTATAGATACTTGACGTGTTAAGTATCATGAATTAAAATATTCTGTAATGATTGGCAACGCACCCCGCCCTACCAGCAACATTGGTTACCTGCTACAGCACTTGTCTTCTGTGCTGGCTAAGCAATCTGATCAGGCTTTGCAGGAACAACTTGGGCTAGGGTTTTCACAGTTTAAGATTCTGATGGTGCTGCAAAAGAACCCAAATATTCAACAGCGCCAAATAGCCGAGGCTCTTGGCCAGACCGAAGCCAGCATAAGCCGCCAGATAAAGCTTATGCATGACCGTGGATGGCTTGTAACCACAGTCCGGCCTACCAACCGCCGCGAGCACATTACGATGCCGACCGAAAAAGGAATCGAGATGACTAAAAAAGCTCGCGAGGTACTTATCGGTCACCATGCACCAATGTTTGGCCAGCTAAGCGAAAATGAGATCGATGAAATGTTGGAAATATTAATAAAAATGCATAGTCATGTTTGCCAAAGTGGTAAACTCGGTGCTTGCGACCATCCAATGGGTTTTTAAAGAAAGGGATTAGCTGATGAGTCCGATGGGAAAGCTTAAAGCAAAATTAGAAGGTAGAGTATTGCCGATCGTGCTGTTTACGGTCTTTATCGATCTACTTGGCGTAGGAATACTGATACCGGTTATTCCACAGCTTTTGGCTAATCCAGCTTCTCCTTTCTACCTGTTGCCTGCTGGATGGAGCTACAAAGACGGATTAATTTTGTTAGGATTTTTGACGGCGATTTTTCCGTTCATGCAATTTATTGCCACGCCGATATTAGGCCAATTATCAGACCGATACGGACGTAAAAAATTATTGGCAATTAGCCTGGCAGGCACAGCGGCTAGCTATGCGCTTTTTGCCTACGGAATCATCATTCATAACATTCCACTGCTTTTTGCTTCTAGGGCGTTTGATGGAATAACCGGTGGCAATATTGCAATTGCTCAGGCTACTATTGCTGACGTAACACCGCCAGAGCACCGTACCCGGAACTTCGGGCTGATGGGTGCTATCTTCGGCCTTGGATTTATCCTGGGCCCTTATATTGGCGGAAAGCTGGCGACGCCAGGCGTTACTTTGCTACATGTCGGCTCCCTCAAGCTTCTTACTACACCACATTGGTTCAATGCAGCAACGCCGTTTTGGTTCGCCGCTATTTTAGCCGCCATAAACACGCTAATGGTGCTGTTTAACTTGCCTGAAACAATCAAGAACGTTCAGCATCACCTGAAGATTCAATGGCATAAGTCACTTCATAATATTAGAGTTGCTGCCACCATGCCTGGACTAAGGACCATATTCCCGACCGTGTTTTTCTTCTGGGGCGGGTTCAGTTTTTTTACCACCTTCTTCGCAGTCTATCTGACGAGCAAGCTTGGCTTCAAAGCCAATAACATCGGAGATTTCTTTGCCTACATTGGGCTTTGGATTGCCATTACCCAAGGAGTACTTGCCGGCGCTCTAGCCAAAAGATTTGCCAACTATCAGGTGCTGCGCGTTAGTATTCCCGGGATTGCATTGGCCTTACTGCTGATGTTTATTCCTAATAATACCGTACAGCTTTTGCTTCTGTGTCCCTTCATTCCAATTTTTGTAGGTCTGACAATTGCTAATATAACTGCACTTGTCAGCCGATCAGCTCCGGCTGATATTCAGGGTGAGGTGCTGGGTATCAATGCTTCTGTCCAAGCCCTAGCTCAAACTATCCCTGCCGCGCTAACAGGTTACCTTGCCGGCATTAACCGAAACGTGCCGATCATTGCCGCTTCTATAACCGTCGCCTTTGGTGGCTACCTATTTTGGTTTATGTATAAACCAACCCGTGAAGTTGCTATGCCAGATCCCGAAGAACCAGCCATTGCTCACTAGACATAAGCACTATAAAAGTGTTATAATAGCACTGTCACAGAGGTGACAATATTTATACGGGGCTGAATTTTAAGCTCGACGTTGGACTTTATCAGTTAGATCAGCAGGCCGCTTGTCAGCGTATAGACAATCTCAGTAATTGCAAAATTATCTGATCGCTTAGCTAGTGCATTTGAGGCTGTAAAGCTTTCTTTTGCCAGCTTAGCACCAGCTGTAGCTTAACTGTTGCAGCCATCACTGACACGATGCCAGATAGTTTCAGATGATGTCATATTTTCTGGACGCCCATATCTTACCGTTCCATAAGATATGTTAAGACTTTGGAACAAACGGTCTGATTTTTTGGTCGTTTTCATCTCAGATCGTATTCAAACGACCTAAGCCTGTAGGATAGACTAACTAGGTAAACTAGCGGACGCGGGGGCAGTACCCGCCAGCTCCTCCAAAAATGCATCAACATTCGTTGGTGCTTTTTTGTTTGTTAAAGCATAACGGTTACAATGTAGCTAATGAATAAAGGTCTTGTCTCTTTAGGAATATTTGTCGGCGGCGCGGTTGGCTCGTATGTGCCAATTTTACTCTTCCACGCCGGCGACCTTAGCTTGTGGAGCTTTCTAGGCGGCGCTATTGGCAGCATTGCTGGTATTTACGCCGCCTATCGGCTATCTGACTAACTAGTTTTATATCCTAGTG